>CAMCMW010000035.1 GCA_945876155.1 uncultured Ruminococcus sp.
AACTACCTGGTCAACACAATACCAGCATTTTGAAAATCCCATAATATCATCATCTGTTTCTGCTTTATTATAATCAGGAAAATATAAAAACATCATTGTACGGTAGTATATTATATCATCAATATCACTTGATACAGGACTTGTCATTTCATAATTTACAGTATTCCCCAGAAGTTCTGTTATCTTCTCTTCCGTCACATCAGCCTCGTATCCGGTTCCTTCATCAGAAACATTCATATATAAGGTTCCTGAAATACCATCATACATTTCTGTATCTTTTTTCAGTTTCTCAAAATAAGCCTCCGCTTTTTCAAGTGCTAAAAATTCCTCGTCGCTCATTGCAAAAAGTTCTTCAAGAGTATAAACTTCGTTTTCCGATTCCTCTGCAACTGCGGAAAATACTCCGCTTATCACGCTTATACTCATGATTGCTGAAATAATTACGGATAAAATCTTATTTTTCTTCATGGTCAATCCCCTCCGTGTCTGTATTTTTATGCGGCATAGCTTATAAGTTTATTATATAACTTGCGGAATAAAACATCAATAGTCATAATACACAAACTTCCAAATATAAACATATGCAAATCAGCCAACAAATCCGGCATAAAAAAATCTCCCGCACAGTCTCAGCTGCACGGGAATATGTTTTGTCACATAACAATCGTTCGGGGGATCAGTCGCACGAATTATGTGTTCGGGGTATTCATGTTATTGATAAGTCGTCTTGAAAGTATTATAAGGTCAAATACATTTACACTGCCGTCACTGTTTACGTCGGCAATATAAAGCTGCGCATCAGTCAGCTTATACTTTTTGATAAGACCTTTTGCAAGCCATATACCGTCATAGAGGTTAACTGATTTGTCAAAGTTTACGTCGCCTGAAAGCACCTGTTCATCGCCTGGTGCTGGTGACAAATCAGTACCAAAATGATAATAGTTAATATCAATGACCTGATTCACACAATACCAGCACTTCGTAAATTCAATTATTTCTTTGTGTGTAATATTGTTTGTCTGAGAATAAAGGTCATAATCCGGGAAATCTACCCAGAAAATATTTCCGTAATACAAGAGATTATCCATCAGATAATCTGTATCAAGAGAAATCGGACTGTCAATTTCATATTTTACAGTATCACCCAGTAATTCCTCTATTTCCATTTCAGTCACATTTGCAGTGTATTTAACATTTTCGTCCTCTTCATATAACCATGTCCAGACCGTACCGGATATACCGCCGTATTCTTTACATTCAGAAACCTGTACAAAATATTCGGAATCTGCTTTCACTTCATCATAATAAGCTTTTGCATTTTCAAGAGCGAAAAATTCCTCGTCACTCATTTCAAAAAGCTGTTCCAAAGTGTAGAAGTCCGGTAAATCGCCCATTCCGTGTACCTCGTCAGACGGCGGGTTGCAGTTTGAACACGCACTTGCAGTACTGAATGCGCCAAGCATCATGCAAATGCTCATTGCCGTTGCCGTTACGATTGATAAGAGTTTTGTTTTTTTCATAGAAATCATTCCTTTCTTTAATCAGACGATATGTGAATTAAACGTGTTAAAGCTGTCGACCGCTTTTATAAATGATGATACCGCAAAGCCGTATTTTGTCCACGCTTTTTGAAATGTTCTGCTTTTTGCACAAATTGGCGCATGATTTTCAGTCACAATTCAACAAAAAATATAACGTATTTTCCGTGTGAAAAAAATCTGTTAAATATTCCTCATAATCATTGCAATTCAGAAAGAAATATGATAAAATAAATCTGAATACATTTATCTGAAAGGCCGTGATGTTAGGGTTGGAAAAAAAGCTGGCTTTATATGGCTTCAACAATCTTACTAAAACTTTAAGCTTTAATATATATGATGTCTGCTACGCAAAAACCAAGCGTGAGCAGGAGGACTATATCCGATATATCGACGAACAGTACAACTCGGAGAGGCTGACCAAAATTCTCTGCGACGTTACCAAAATGATTGGTGCGACTATCCTCAATATCTCCAAACAGGACTACGACCCACAGGGTGCGTCGGTAAATATCCTTATTGCAGAGGGACACGTTGCTCCGGAGAATTTTGACAAGTCCTGCAACGGCGGTATTATGCCCCAGAGCGAAACTGTTCATGCCCATCTCGACAAGAGCCATGTAACGGTTCACACTTTTCCGGAGTCACACCCGGAAAACGAAGTCTGCACATTCAGAGTGGATATCGACGTTTCCACCTGCGGAGAAATTTCTCCTCTTAATACCCTCGATTACCTCATAAGCAGTTTCGATTCCGATATTATTACTATCGACTACAGAGTAAGAGGTTTTACCCGTGATATGTGCGGAAAGAAGTACTTCATCGACCACGACATAACCTCTATTCAGGACTATATCGACGAGAGAACACTGACTAAGTATGACGCAATTGACGTTAACGTTTATCAGTCCAATATCTTCCACACAAAAATGCTTATCAAGGAAATCCAGCTCCAGAATTACCTTTTCAATACCGATGTCTACGAGCTGCACCCAAAGGAAAGACTTGATATTACTAACAGTATCCGCCGTGAAATGATTGAGATTTTCAGCGGAATGAATATATACTGACAGGAGGCTTTGATATGATTTTTACTCAGAGTAAAGCCCCTGTTTTAGAGGCAATGGAACAGCACCTGCAAAACAGAGTTGTTCCCTTTGACGTTCCGGGTCACAAGGGCGGACGTGGTACTAAGGAACTGACCGATTTTCTCGGAAAGTCCTGTCTTAAAGCTGACGTTAATTCCATGAAACCCCTTGACAATCTCTGTCACCCTGTTTCCGTTATAAAGGACGCTCAGGACCTTGCGGCAGAGGCGTTTGGTGCTGAAAACGCTTTCTTTATCGTAAACGGTACCACCGGTTCAGTCCAGGCTATGATTATGGCTGCCTGCAAGGCTGGTGAAAAAATAATTATGCCCAGAAACGTCCACAGGAGCGCTATAAATGCTCTTGTTGTAAATGGTGCAGTACCCGTTTATGTGAATCCGGGGACCAACAAAAAACTGGGTATTCCTCTTGGAATGTCTGTCGAAAACGTGAAAAAGGCTATTGAGGAAAATCCCGATGCAAAAGCTGTACTCATAAACAATCCCACATACTACGGCGTTTGCTCCGATTTGCGTGGGATAGTAAAGCTTGCCCATGAACACGGTATGCTTGCCCTCGTTGACGAGGCACACGGCACTCACTTCTATTTCGGTGAGGATATGCCTGTTCCGGGTATGGCGGCTGGTGCGGACATGGCGGCGGTAAGTATGCACAAGACCGGCGGTTCGCTGACTCAGAGTTCACTGCTCCTTTGCGGAAAAAGCATGAACGCCGGATACGTCAGACAGATAATAAACCTTACCCAGACTACAAGCGGTTCTTATCTGCTTATATCCTCCCTTGATATTGCAAGAAAAAACCTTGCTTTGAACGGCAGGGAGATTTTCAGAAAGACTGTCCAGTATGCTGAATACGCAAGGGAAGAAATCAACAAGCTGGGCGGCTACTACGCCTTTGGCAAAGAACTTTGCGACGGTGAGTCCTTCTACGACTTCGACCCTACAAAGCTTTCCATTCACACAAGAGATATCGGTCTTGCGGGAATTGAGGTTTACGATATTCTCCGTGACGAATACAATATACAGATAGAATTTGGTGACATAGGAAACGTTCTTGCTATTATTTCCGCCGGTGACAGAGCCCTTGAAATTGAAAGGCTTATTTCTGCATTTTCGGAAATAAAACGTCTTTACTCAAAGGACAAGGCTGGAATGTTTGACCATGAATATATAGACCCACAGGTTATTATGCCGCCGCAATCGGCTTTTTACGGAGAGAAAAAGTCCGTTCCGATAACCGAAAGCAGCGGATATATCTGCGGTGAATTTGTAATGTGCTATCCCCCGGGTATTCCTATTCTTGCGCCTGGTGAAAAAATCACCGACGACATTATAAGCTACATTCTTTATGCTAAGGAAAAAGGATGTATGATGACGGGTACGCAGGACATTAACATTGAATACATCAATGTTGTGATTTAGGAGGATAGCATGGAACTTTGGTATACTGAAAACCATACCGACAATGTAAAATTTTCGATAAGAGTTGACAAGCATCTGAGAAGTGCTGAAAGCGAATATCAGCGTATAGATGTTTTTGAATCGGAGGAGTTCGGGAGAATACTCACCCTCGACGGCTATCTTATGGTGACCGAAAAGGACGAGTACATCTATCACGAAATGATAACCCATATACCTATGGCGGTAAATCCGGACATTAAAAATGTACTGGTAATAGGTGCCGGAGACGGCGGTACAGTAAGGGAACTTACACGCTACAACCACGTTGAAAACATCGACATGGTGGAAATTGACGAAATGGTGGTGGAGATTTGCAGGGAGTATCTGCCACAGACTGCCTCAAGGCTTTCTGACCCGAGAGTACACATTTTCTATCAGGACGGACTGCGTTTTGTAAGAGGCAAGGAAAACGAGTACGACCTGATTATAGTTGATTCCACTGACCCTTTCGGCGTAGGCGAAGGACTTTTCACCAAGGAGTTTTACGGCAACTGCTACAAAGCGCTCAAAGAAGACGGCATACTGGTAAATCAGCATGAAAGCACCTTTTACACCTCCTACGCCAATTCAATGAAACGTGCCCACAGCAGAATCAAGTCCCCATTCCCTCTAGCGCTGTTCTATCAGGCACACTTTCCGACTTATCCCTCCGGACACTGTCTTTTCGGCTTTGCGTCAAAGAAGTTCGACCCGAGAGCCGATTTAAAAGCCGACTGGTGGAACTCACTGGGTATAAAAACCAGATACTACAATACTATACTTCACACAGGCTGTTTTGCAATACCAAACAATGTAAGAGATCAGCTGCGTGAATCGGGAGAACACAAATGAACCATAACATGAACATACACACTTTTATCGGCTGCGAAAGCGAATACAAGGACAGCAGAATCATTATTTTCGGCGCCCCCTTTGACAGCACCACCTCATACCGCCCCGGCACACGCTTTGCAAGTGCGGCTATGAGGAACGAGAGCTTCGGTATTGAAACTTACAGTCCACGACAGGACAAGGATCTGCTTGACACGAAAATTTACGACGGCGGTGACTTAGAGCTATGCTTTGGCAGTCCGGAGCTTGCCCTTTATGATATTGAGTGCATGGAGAGAGATGCGCTTGATGACGGCAAACTGCCGATTATGATTGGCGGTGAGCATCTTGTAACACTGGGAGCAGTCAGGGCGGCAGTAAAGAAGTACCCGGATTTGCACATAGTCCACTTTGACGCTCACGCCGACCTGCGTGACGATTATCTCGGTCAAAAGCTTTCCCACGCCTGCGTTATGAGAAGATGCCATGAACTTGTGGGGGACGGGAAGATATTCCAGTTCGGCATAAGAAGCGGTGACAGAGAGGAATTCAGATGGGGCAGAAAGCACGTTGAAACCAGTAAATTTGGTTTTGAAGGTATTAAAACCCTCAAAGAAAAAATCGGTGACAAGCCTGTTTATTTTACTCTTGACCTTGATGTTTTAGACCCGTCCTGTTTCTGCGGTACGGGTACTCCGGAGGCAGGGGGTGTCAGCTACAATCAGCTTATTATGGCAATCGAGGAGGTCGCAAAGCTGAACGTTGTGGCTCTTGACGTAAACGAACTTTCCCCTATGCTTGACCAGAGCGGTGCGTCAACTGCTCTTGCCTGCAAGCTTCTGAGAGAAATCATGCTTTATTTCTACAAGGAGTAATGCCATGGGATTTTTCGATAAATTCAAAAAGAAAAAAGACGATTTAACAAGTGAGCTTGAAAGCTATAAAGCACAACAACCGCAGCCGCCGATAAGCGATGAGAAAAACCAGAAACTGTGTGCCAACGAGGCGTTCCGGCTTGTCAAAAAGGAAACTGAAGTATCTTGCGTTACAATGGAACTTGCTGAAACAAAACCATCAATTTTCGATAGCAAGATTGGTGGTAACGGTTACATTCCCCATGACGGTGATTTTCCGGAGGACAGCAAAGGTAATCAGTTAAGACTTCTGGCGCAGATAAACTGTACTGACGTTTCCCTTGAAGATTTTCCAAAACAGGGACTTTTGCAGTTCTGGATTTTAAACAATGATTTATTCGGGCTTAATTTTGATGACGGTGCAAAACAGGACACATTCAGAGTTATATATCATAAGGATATTGACAAAAGCGTTACTGAGGAAGAAATTCTGTCGAAGATAAAGGACAATGAATTCGAGGCAGATGATGAAGGCTATATGCCTGTTGAGGGAGAATACGGTCTGACCTTTAAAGCAGACACCGATTATATGTCCGACAATGACTGCCATTTCGACAAGCTTTTCTGTAAAATGTACAACAGAGTAAATCCGCCCGAACCCATTGATTCACTGAACGACCTTGACTTTGATTTTGACGAACTGGAGTTTTATGAAGAAAGCATGGACAAGTCATTCAACCACAAAATCGGCGGATATCCGGGATTTACTCAATGGGATCCGAGAAACGAAAATGACGATAACTACAATTTTCTCCTGTTCCAGCTTGACAGCGATTTCAATAACGGAAATTATGAAATACTGTGGGGCGATGCAGGTATCGGCAATTTCTTTATAAACCGTGAAAAGCTAAAACAGCTTGATTTCAGTGATGTTTTATATAACTGGGACTGCGGCTGATTATTTAAAAATTGAAAGGAACTGATAAAAATGTCTAAAGCATTAATTATAGGTGCCGGCGGAGTTGCCGGAGTTGTTATTCACAAGTGCTGTCAGAACAGCGAGGTATTTACAGAAATTTGCATTGCAAGCCGTACTAAATCAAAGTGCGACAAATTCAAGGAGGAACTTGAGGGCAAGACTGCAACCAAAATCACAACTGCTCAGGTTGACGCAAACAGCGTACCCCAGCTGGTTGAACTTATCAACAAAGAAAAGCCTGACATCGTAATCAACGTTGCTCTGCCGTATCAGGATTTAACAATCATGGATGCCTGTCTTGAAACAAAGACCGACTATCTTGACACTGCAAACTATGAGCCGGAAGATACCGCTAAATTTGAGTACAAATGGCAGTGGGCGTATAAGGAACGCTTTGAAAAGGCTGGTATCACTGCAATTCTCGGCTGCGGTTTTGACCCGGGCGTTACAGGTGTTTTCTCAGCCTACGCTCAGAAGCACTACTTCGACGAGATAAACTACATTGACATTCTCGACTGCAACGGTGGTGACCACGGCTATCCCTTCGCCACAAACTTCAATCCGGAAATCAACATCAGAGAGGTGTCCGCAAAGGGCAGCTACATTGAGGACGGCAAGTGGGTTGAAACTGAGCCTATGGAGATAAAGAGAGTTTACAACTTCGACGAAGTGGGCGAAAAGGATATGTACCTGCTCCACCACGAGGAACTGGAATCACTGGCTATCAACATCAAGGGTATCAAGAGAATCCGTTTCTTTATGACATTTGGTCAGAGCTATCTTACACATCTGAAATGCCTTGAAAACGTGGGTATGACTTCAATTGAGCCTATCATGTATGAGGGTAAGGAAATAGTACCGCTCCAGTTTTTAAAGGCAGTACTGCCAGACCCTGCATCACTTGGTCCGAGAACAGTCGGCAAGACAAACATCGGCTGTATCTGTCAGGGCAAAAAGGACGGCAAGCCGGTTAACTACTACGTTTACAATGTCTGCGACCATCAGGAGTGCTACAAGGAAGTAGGCTCACAGGCTGTTTCCTACACCACAGGCGTTCCGGCTATGATTGGTGCTGAAATGGTGCTGACCGGCAAGTGGAAGAAATCAGGCGTTTACAATGTTGAGGAGTTCGACCCGGATCCGTTTATGGAAGGTCTTAACAAATGGGGTCTGCCATGGAAGGAAAACTTTGACCCGGTTCTGGTAGACTGATATGAAAAAGCACACTAAAAAAATTATTGCCCCCGTAATTATTACGGTTTTACTTGTGCTGTTTCTTTTAGGCTACGCAATACTTGCCACAATAAGCATTGTGGGAATAATATTTGCAGTTATATCTGTAATCGGAATAGCAATGGCAATATACACTCTCGTTGAGAGAATACATGAAATAAAGAAAGGTGAGGAAGATGATATTAGTAAATACTGATTACATCACTGGCAAAAATTTTGAAATGCTGGGACTGGTAAAAGGTTCGACAATCCAGTCAAAGCACGTAGGAAAAGACATCATGCAGAGCTTTAAAACTCTTGTAGGCGGTGAGCTGACATCATATACCGAAATGATGAACGAAGCCCGTGCGATCGCAACTAAGAGAATGGTACAGGAAGCTGAAACCCTGGGAGCAGACGCAATTGTGAATATTCGTTATGCGTCATCAGAAGTTATGCAGGGTGCAGCCGAGGTCATGGCTTACGGTACTGCGGTTAAATTTGTTTGATTACTTAAACGGTCAGGCTTTTACAGCTTGACCGTAACTTTTAAAGGAGCAAAAAAGTGAACAAAAACCTATACAACATCGAAACTCCATGCTATGTCATTGACAAGGCAAAGCTTATCTCAAACCTTGAAATACTCAAAGCCGTTCAGGACAGGACTGGCTGTAAAATACTCCTTGCGCAAAAGGCGTTTTCCGCTTTTTCCATGTACCCCCTTATCGGCAAATATTTAAGCGGTACGGCTTGCAGCGGTCTTTATGAAGCTCGTCTGGGATTTGAGTGCATGGGTAAGGAAAACCACGTCTTCTCCGCTGCCTACCGAAGTGAGGAAATGGACGAGATAATCTCCTACTGCGGACACATTATCTTCAATTCCTTTTCTCAGCTTGACCTTTACCGTGAAAAGGTGCTTAAAGCCGGAAAGAAAATCGGACTGCGCATAAATCCGGAACACTCCACACAGGAGGGACACGAAATTTACGACCCCTGTTCCCCGAAATCCCGTCTTGGAATAACGCTGAAAAATTTCCAGTCTGACAACCTTGACGGCGTTACCGGACTGCATTTCCACACTCTCTGCGAGCAGAATTCCGACGACCTTGAAAGTACCCTTGACGCTGTGGAGGAGAAATTCGGACAGTATCTGAAAAAAATGGAATGGATAAACTTCGGCGGCGGTCACCACATAACACGCTCTGACTACGACATTCCACGGCTTGAAAGGTGCATTAAGCGTATGCAGGATAAGTACGGTCTTGAAGTGTATCTTGAACCGGGAGAGGCTGTGGCGCTCAATGCCGGATATCTCGTCACAAAAGTTCTGGATATTACTGAAAACGATATTCCGGCAGCAATCCTTGACACCTCCGCTGCCTGTCATATGCCAGACGTACTGGAAATGCCCTACCGTCCTCCTCTTTTCAATTCCGGTATGCCCGATGAAAAGCAGTACACCTACCGTTTAGGCTCACAGACCTGTCTTGCCGGAGATATGATTGGTGAATACTCCTTTGACAAACCTCTGCAAATCGGTGACAGGCTGATTTTTGAGGACATGGCGATTTACAGCATGGTGAAGAACAACACCTTTAACGGTATGCCCCTGCCCTCCATTGCGGTTATGGACGAAAAGGGTGAAATTGAAATTATAAAGAAGTTCGGCTATGAGGACTTTAAGGAGAGGTTGTCTTGACATACGATTTTTCTCGTTGCACCCTTTGTCCCAGAGAGTGCGGTGCAGACAGGACTAAAACCGCCGGAATATGCGGCAGTGACTACCGTATCAGAGCCGCCAAAGCACAGCTCCACTACTGGGAAGAACCCTGTATCAGCGGAAAAAACGGTTCGGGGGCGGTGTTCTTTTCCGG
>CAMCMW010000036.1 GCA_945876155.1 uncultured Ruminococcus sp.
TTGTTGTCACTGGTACAGTTGTTGTAACCGTGGTTAACTCTGTTGTACTTGTAACTGGTACTGTAGTTGTTGTCACTGGTACAGTTGTTGTAACCGTGGTTAACTCTGTTGTGCTTGTAACCGGTACTGTAGTTGTCGTCACAGGTACAGTTGTTGTAACCGTGGTCGACTTTGTTGTACTTGTAACTGGTATTGTGGTTGTCGTCACTGGTACAGTTGTTGTAACCGTGGTTAACTCTGTTGTACTTGTAACCGGAATTGTAGTTGTTGTCACAGGTTCAGTTGTTGTATCTGTGGCAGATTCTGTTGTACTTGTAACCAGTACCGTGGTTGTAGTAGTAGCAGCTGAAGTAGTACTCTCGGTAACTGTCGTTGTCACAATGACTTTTGAAAATCTCGCATAATATCTGGCATACCCTGTAGTGGTATAACTGAGGGTTTTGCCGTCGTTGCTCAACTTATTATCAGCAACTTTATTTCCATATGCATCATACCAGCCCTCAAATTCATATCCTGTTCCTGCTGTTGCAGTGACACTGACATACTTTCCAATCACACTGTAATAAGTATATCTGTCAAGGGTTGCTATGCTGTTATCCGTGGTATTTTTCCAGGTATCCCCGTCTTTCACCTGACGGACAAAGGTCTGAGTTACAATAATTCTGGAAAATCTTGCATAGTATGTGGCGTCACCTGTGGTTGTATAACTAATAGTTCTGCCGTTGTCACTTAACATACTATCAGCAACTTGATTTCCGTCTGCATCATACCAGCCCTCGAATTTATATCCTGTTCCTGCCGTTGCTGTAGAACTTGCTGTTTCCCCCACACCGCCGGAATGCGTATAAGAACTAAGGGTTGCTATACTGTTATTTGTGGTATCTTCCCAGGTACTTCCCGCCATTACCTGACGGATAAAGGTCTGAGTTACAATAATCCTCGAAAATCTTGCATAATATGTGGCGTCACCTGTAGTGGTATAACTAAGAGTTCTGCCGTCGTCACTTAACATATCAGTATCAGTAACTTTATTTCCGTCTTCGTCATACCAACCCTCGAATTTATAATCTGTTCCTGCCGTTGCGGTACAGCTTGCTGTTTCACCAACACCGTCGTAATGCGTAGAAGGATTAAGGGTTGCTATGTCGTCATCTTCGGTATCTTCCCAGGTTCCACAATTATTTACCTGACGTTTAAAGGTCTGAGTTACCTTTTTTGAAAATCTTGCATAGTATGTGTCATTCCCTGTGGTAGTATAACTAAGGGTTTTGCCGTCGTCGATTAACATATCCTCAGCAACTGGAGTTGCGTTTTCATCATACCAACCCACGAATACATAATCATCTTCGGGTGCTGCAGTAGAACTTGCTGTTTCACCAACACCGTCGTAATGCGTATAACAATCAAGAGTTGCTATGCTATTATCTATGGTATCTTCCCAGGCTCCACTGTCATTTACCTGACGGACAAAGGTCTGAGTCACAAAAATTCTGGAAAATCTTGCATAATATGTGGCGTCACCTGTGGTTTGATAACTAAGAGTTCTGCCATCAGTAACTTTATTTTCGTCTGTATCATACCAGCCCTCGAATTTATATCCTGTTCCTGGTGTTGCGGTACAGCTTGCTGTTTCTCCCACAACATCGGAATGCTTATAAGGCTCAAGGGTGGCTATGGCATCATTTTCGGTATTTTTCCAGGTATCCCCGTCTTTTACCTGACGGATAAAGGTCTGATTTACTTTTATTTCAAATCTTGCATAGTATGTGGCATCACCTGTGGTGGTATAACTGAGGGTTTTGCCGTCGTTGCTTAACATATCAGCAGTAACTTTATTTCCAGTTGCATCATACCAGCCCAAGAATTTATATTCTGTTCCTGCCGTTGCAGTGGCACTGATTAGTTTTCCGGCAACATCTGTATAAGTATCACGATCAAGAGTTGCTATTCTGTTATCTGTGGTTTGTACCCATTCACCCTCACTATTTTCTATCTGACGGACAAAGGTCTGAGTTACACTTCCGGAAAATCTTGCATAGTAGGTGTTTACATTATCTTTTGTTTCGGTAAAACTGTAAGTTGCATTCGTAGTAAGTAAATTTCCGTTTTCATCATACCAGCCCTCAAACGTGAAATTTGGTTTTGCAGTTGCTCTGGCAGTTATGATTTCATTGGTTTCAGCAAAATAAGATTTTCCATATGTATTATACGCATCATTATAATTGGCATTTGATGTATCTACACCGGTAATCTCAACAGTTCCGCCCACGTCTGAATCATTGTACACATCACTACTTTTCAACTGAGGGATAAATGCCTGACGCCAGCGCCACTGTGCTACCATAGTAAGACCTTTGTGAACATTGGCATAGGTTGCTGTGGTTTCTTCATTGTATGTTTTCCATTTCACAGAAGAACTAGAAGAACTATCAGTCTCCCCAGTCAGAGATACGTTCCCATTCCAGATTTTAAAATATTGTTCCTTTGTATTCCCTCCTACAGCATAGTCACAGGCAATCGTATGCTCCGCCGGAAGCAGTAATGAACCCAGCTTATCCTCATTGATCTGAATCGTGTTCTCCGGTATAGTTTCTACTGTATCACCGGTCAATAGCCACCCCATAAATTTCCAGCCATCATTCTGACCGTCTGCTGCATGAGATACATATGGAGAAATATATGTAAAAGGCTCCAAATTAGGTTTAAAGCTGTATACGTTTTCTTTTTCTGTAGTATTATATTCCCTTGCAACAACATACGCTTTTCCGCCATTCGGGTCATAGGTCACTGTCGGGCTCTTGATAAAGACAAAGTGCAAATCCGTTGCCGAAGTAATATTATCCAGATAATAGGTGTGAATAATATCACCATCCGAATTGGTTGATTTTATCCATTTATCTTTTTTATCCGCTTCTGTCAGACTTCCGGTATCTACAATCTCATTTCCGGACAACTGTAAAAATACTGTCTCCTCATTTCCTTCTGCATTCTGTTTGGTATAATATAATCCAATAAATTCACAGCCTGCCGATTCATCATCTTTCTTTACAACCGCCTGAACCTTCAATGGCTCACCGTCAACTGCATAGGTAATCAGATTCTTGTCAACGGTAACTTCATAGCCTGTACTTGAACTTCCTTCACCTTCCGTTGTTCCGTCACTACCGCCAACCACACCGCTTCCGTGGTTAGTAGTACTTCCTGACAATGGGTGATAAATCTCGAAATTAATATTATCAAGAAAGTTGCCGAAAGTCTTTGCTTTATCAGCTGAAGTTGCCGGTTGATCAAATCCAACGGACACGAATCCAAACAAAGTCTCTGTCTGCTCTGCCGGTACAGTATAGAGATAATATTTGCTCATATCTACCGATGTACCGCCGGAGCCATTTGAACTTCCGGCAGTTCCCTCTGCATTAGAGCCATAACTTCCCCATATAAGAACCTTATCTTCATCTTGGCTAATCTCCTTTTTGTCCGCTATGATCCAGATATGCCACTCTTCGGTATAAATTGAGCTTGGAGTCAGACTGAAAGCATTATTTCCAGAATTATCCTGAAATGTACCTTTTTCATCAAATTTTTTACTGTAAACAACAAGCTGCTCACCTAATCCAGAAGAAGTTTTTATAGAGGTTTTATTCTGTCCAATAAGCCAGTCAACCATCTGCATAAGCTGGTCACGTCCGGATTTACTCGGTTTTGAAGGATTAAATTCCTGCTTTGGTCCGATGACCAATGCCATGGTGTCAGTACCATTACGGGCACCATGATCCAGTCCCCACTGATATATACTGAACGGCATTGTCTTGACATTCTGATATAATGTACTTTCTTCGTCCGCATTCAATTCTGCGGCAATGCCTTTGTCATCTTCAGATCTTTTGTGTGTAGGCTTTAAAGTTCCGTCAATATAAACCCCCTTATTTTCTTGAAATAATTCAATCTTACCATCAGACGCTGTTGTATTCCACGACGGGACAGCACTCTGATCCAGTTGTTTGAAGCTTCCAGACCACGTCTGACCCTCCTCAAAGCTGCCATTCTTCAATTTTCTATCATCAGTATTTTCTGCTGCAGCTGTAAATAAAGCGATATTCACGCTGTTAAATACAAGGATTGCGGTCATGACAAGTGCAAGACCCCTTGAAAATTTTTCTCTGACTTTCATCTGTCTGCCGCCGTATATGATTACGTTGTAAATGAAAACTAATGCCATAATCGGATAGCGTAATATTGTATGCTTACGACCAATTCCGGCAAAGGTATGTATGGTTTCTTTTTTCGCCTTTCTGAACGGTTCACAGGCAGCGGATAATCTGCTATACCGTTCTTGTTCTGAAATTTGTTTCTTCATATTGTTCACTCCTCCCAACTGCTATGCATCATGCGGTTTCCTTAATGAAGAAAAAATTTTCAACTTATAGTATAGCATGTAAAGTGTTGCAAAAGTGTTGCAGACAGGTCATATAACAGGGAAAAATGTCAAAAAATAATCCGGAAAGCGCATTTTGTTTCCGGATTTTACCATCTATATTTTTATTTCATTCCTGCATTGGTTATTTCACCCCAGCTATACTGTGCCATGTATTCTCCATGATAGAGGTTGATGGCATAGATTTTACCGTCCAGCCAATCATAATAGTCGCAGTCCACTTTTTCCTTTACGATTCCCATTTTCGCATAACCACTGCAAATGATATTTTCACACTTTGCCTCCCTTAAAGCCTTCATCAGGTCTGCTTTTAAGGAGCGTAAATAGCTGGGAGATTGTTTATCACCCCATAACGCTGCCATGATTTCGTTATTGGTGCATAATGCTCCGTTCCTGTCTACGAGATATGCCAGCATTTCTTTGGTCATATTATATTTGAACTTTACAGGCTGTCCGTTTATAAACACTTCAAAATTTCCAAAAGTCTGAAACCGTACCTTATTCTTTCCCACAGGCTGTACCCAACATCTGAGATTGTCAAGCTCCTTTCTCACTTTTTCTGATGTGATAGGTTTCATCAGATAACCGCTTGCGTGCAGTTCAAACGCATCCTGCATATAGCCTGCATAACCCGTTGTAAAAATGATATTGATGCTGGGGTTCAGACGCTTTAACTCTTTTGCAAGCTCCACACCGTTCATGTTCCGCATCTGGATATCCAGCAGTGCAACCTCACAGTATGTGCTTTTGCAGAACTCCAGTGCTTCCTTTGGCTTTCGGAAGCTGTATATGGCTGCGGAAGGCTCTGCCTTTTTTACGGCAGAAACAAGTCCTTCCAGTGCTATTTCTTCATCATCAAGTGCCAGTATGTTCATGCCTAGTCCTCCTTCGGAATACAGATTGCTTCGGAAACGATGATTTCAAAACAGTCCATCCTCTTTCTGACATCGGGGCTCAGGGATTGCATTTTTTGCTTAGAATAATACCATTATTTATATACATTCGTCTGTATATTGTTCTTAAACTTCATAAAACTGCATACTTCCTTATATAACGCGATTTTTCTTTATTATACCACATTAATATAGTAAAATCAATGTGTTAAGAAAAAAGCACAGCCTTCAGACTGTGCTTATACTTATAGAATATGATGGTTGTTATTCATCAGAACAATTCTTTTCATAAGTTTCCCGGTCAATATCTGCAACTGCAAGAGCTTCATCTAAGGTAAATCCTTTTGCAAGAAGGTTTTTCACAACTTTTACTGAATTAGCAATTGCTCCTTCAACTCTGCCCTCTGCTTTGCCCTCTGCTCTGCCCTCTGCTCTGCCCTCAGCCTTGCCCTCTGCTTTGCCTTCTGCTTTGCCTTCTGCTTTGCCTTCGGCTCTTCCTTTTTCAAAGCCCTTTGCCAGTCCGTCATCATAAATGCCCTGACTCAGATTACACATAGTATCAACCTCCCCGCTAACGTTTCTGAGCAGTATGTTATAGTCTTTCTCCAGGATATCCAATGCCTGCCTGCTTTTCCCTGTTTCGGAATACATATTCAGAAGAATATCAAGCATTCTTATAAGCCCGCTGTAATTCTTATCCTTTGAGCCTAAATTTATCATTATCAGTGACATCAAATCATATTTTTGTGGAATATCGGGTACTTCTCCTACTAAATTCTCTGGCCTGAATCTGTATTCGGTTATCGTATTGGCAACCGATTCAGGTGCACGAGTGCATATCCAGATAGAATATACTTTTTTCAGTTTGTCAAAATTGGATTTTGTAAATTCCACATTATACTGTGAAGAAATAAGGCGGCTCAGATAGTATATTCCTCTTTTTTCAAGAGTATACCCCGGATAATAGCTGTTCTGTGATTCCAGATTGATTATTAGTTCTGCCTCTTCATTGCTTGGCAGTATTACTTTGAATTTAATATCAAAACTGCGTATTCCTTCGCTTTCTGAAACAGTTTCCAGTCCTGATGCATCCATTTTAGGAGGAAATTCATCATCTACCGGAACCGTTCCGATTTCAGGAGTGCCATTAAGACATGAGATTATTTCCTGAAGAGAACAGTCCTTGAATTCCCTTACTGCATATTTCAGAATATTGGCTAAGACTTCTTTATATGACAACAAACGTTTCGCTGCTGCATCATATGATTTTCTCGCTTCGCTGATTCCCATTGGCATCACCGGCTTTCATGTGTTCTTGTTTAACCTTATTATACCTCATGCAGATTGACTTTTCAAGTGTTGTTTTCCTTCACTACACTTATTCATTTATAATACTATTGTTTATTATTCAGAACACTTTGTATTTGTTCCTCAGACATTCCAATTTTTCTTAAATTTTCAACTATTTCTGCTTCTCTTACAGCTTTTCCTTCGGATATCCCCTCAGCTTTTCCTTCTTTTCTTCCTTCTTCTATTCCTTCTCTTCTTCCTTCAATTCTTCCTTCTCTTCTTCCTTCAATTCTTCCTTCTTCTATTCCTTCAATTCTTCCTTCAATTCTTCCACTTTTTTTCGCAGAGTTAATCGCATTAGCCTCATCATGGAGAGCCTTTTCACGCATCTCTGAAAGATATCTCATTTTTTCATCAGCATTCAGTTCTCTCAGAACGAGAATTGCCTTGTTGATTTCCTGTACATTTGTATTTTCAAGCATATCCAGTTCCTCCTCCGTTTCAGCATTGATCAGCTGCAGCCACAGTTCCATCGGATTATCCTTATTCGGATGCTTTCCTATTTTCTTCAGTTCAAAGAAATGTATTCCGAATTTATCAGACAGAACTTCATGACGGTTCTTTTCCATAATCTTAAAGTGTGAATGGAATTCATTACAGTCAAACAGATTAAAGTTTACAATGTTTATACAAATTGTTTCTTTAAGCTCACTGTAGTCCTCACCGCTTTTCAGTTCACTTCCGTATATCCTTGACCAGTAATAAAGAGTTCTTTCTCTGAAATGCTCCTCATTATTGATTTGCAGTTCAATATTTATAAGACGTTCATCAACCTGCATTTTCAGGTCTACACGACAGAACTTATCTGCATAATTATCCGGTATCAGCTCAACATTATCCATTATTATACGCTGTATAGATTTTCTTGGAATTTCAAGTAATCTTGACAAAAAGTCAGCAAGTATGTCTTCACTCTCTTCTCTGCCAAACATCGCTTTGAAAATAACGTCAAGTTTAAGTTTGATTATACGGTTATCCTTTACCATTTTACTCACACTCCTTACTCGCTTTCTTTGATTTTATTATAGCACAGTACCTGAAAAAATGCAACGTTATCCGGGATTTCGTTTGATATTTTGACAGAGTGATTATAATTGACTTTATTATCCTTTTATGGTACAATTAATTTGATATTGTTAAATATGTAAGAATATCCGGATTATTTTATTTCGAAAGGAAATTCGTTTTATGGCGAACAAATCACTCAAACCAATTAATGATATTATTGAGGCAGCTTTTAAAGCCAATCAGACTGGTTCTGACTGGAAGTGTGTTTATGATGATTCTAACAACCTCATAACGCTCACAAACGAGGAAACTGACGACGAAAGATTTATTTATTGTGCAACAATATCTAAGCATTCCGATACTTCTGCTTTGTACACTGTACTGCCAGTAAGAATCAAGAACGCAATAAAAGATAACACTGCTGCTGGAAACAGAGTCTATTTATTAGCTATGACAACAGCTGGTAAAGATTACATTTTTTCGTATGAGTTTACAGAATTTGATTTATCAGTAAACAGCAATGGCAATATACATTTAGACCTTGGCAAGCCATCATGGGGAAACAGCAAAATCAAGAG
Organism: uncultured Ruminococcus sp.; assembly: GCA_945876155.1. GTDB lineage: Bacteria > Bacillota > Clostridia > Oscillospirales > Ruminococcaceae > Porcipelethomonas. The sequence goes on from CAMCMW010000036.1 coordinate 8,265, forward strand.
AATAAAACAGCCAACAAAAAAAGCTACCGACGGCGGATACTTTATCGCTATCCGTCTGACCGACGATAACGGCAATAAAGATTACACTGCTCTTCTTGATTATATGGAATCGTCTGATAACCGTGTGTATAACAAAGTTGTCCGCAACATGATAGAGTATATCACTGTTGAGAAGAATTCTGACAGTAAGCCACAGGACGCAGGTATGCCTCACAATCTGCTTGTTTATGGTGCGCCGGGTACAGGAAAAAGCCATTTTCTTGATGAAAAATTAAAAGATGCTATTGCAAAAGACCATGCTGCAAGAATAACCAGTGCAGTAGCCGACGATAAATCGGGACATAATCCCGAGGTTCTAAAAAATACCGCTATAGCTGAGCTAACTAAGGACTACTCAAAAAGAGTTACATTTTACGAGGATTATACTTACGAAAACTTTGTAGGCTGCTATAAGCCTGTGCCGAAAGAAGAAACTTCGACACTCAACTGGGACAGCAAGACCGGTTCTATAACTGAAATGCGTGTTTCCTATGAATTTATCCCCGGACCGTTTACCGAAATTTACGTTAAAGCCTGCGATGACCCCGGCAGTAATTATTTCCTTATAATAGAGGAAATAAACCGTGCAAAAGCGGCAAGCGTTTTCGGCGATATTTTTCAGCTCATGGACAGAGACAAAAACGGAAAAAGTGATTACTTCATTACGCCGGACAAGGATCTTAACAATTATCTGAAGGCAGAACTCGGAAATAAATACAATGAAAAAATGCAGCTGCCCGTCAATTTGTATATATGGGCGACCATGAACAGCGCAGACCAGGGGGTTTTTCCGCTTGATTCCGCATTCAAGAGAAGATGGTCTCAGCTTTATATGGATATCAACTCGCCAAGAGGTGATGCGACTATCAAAGTTATAGACAAAAACGGCAATAAATCGTCTGTTTTGTGGGACAATCTTCGCCACAAGATAAACAGAATGATACTTAAAGCCGGCTTTGACGAGGACAGGTGTCTTGGGGCATGGTATTTTAAAGATGAAGAGATTGCCCAGATAAACGCCTATATGGACGCTGAGGAAAAAAACAGACCCAGCATACCAAATCCGTTTGTGGACAAGCTTATGTATTATCTCAGACAGGATCTTTTCAGAATGAACCCGTCCTTTATGTTCCAAAAGGTAAAAGACAACGACGAAGAACGCAATATCACTATGTCGGATGTCCGCAGGAATGTAATAAAAGATACACCTTTGTGTGAATGGCTCAAAATCGATGAGCTTGAACCCGCCACAGTAACTGCAAATAATGTTCAGACTGCGGCAAATGAAAACAGTACAAACGATACCCAGCCTCTGGAAAATGAAGATAACACCAATGATACCCCGACTACAGAAAACAAAGATATTGCAAATAACGTCTCTTCTGACAAAGAACAGCCTGCTGAAAATAATACC
>CAMCMW010000037.1 GCA_945876155.1 uncultured Ruminococcus sp.
ATGCACTGCGCTTAATGGGACTTACTATTGCTGATATTAATGTTTATTTAGATAAATCTGCCGGCAGTCTTGACGAGGTAGATGAAATTATAAAATCTTATACGGAAATAGAACAGGAGAACAGCACTAACGGCAGGTATATAAGTCTGAACGGCGAAAGTTTACACTGTGAAATATATGAAAACCCACAGAGTATTAACGGAATTTTAAAGGGCAGAGAACCGATATATAACAACGAAATACTCATCACTGAAATGGTTGCGGACTCTCTTGATATAAAAATGGGTGACGAGGTAACGGTTACTTCTTCTGAGAAGGACGAAAGCTATGTGATATCGGGTATTTATCAGTCCGGTATGGACGCCGGTATGAGCTTTGCAATGGGTTTTGCCGCCGCTGAAAGGCTTGGTATAGATACAAATACAAGTTACAGATATTACATCATTGAGGATAAGTCCCAGGCAAACGCTATTGCTGATGAGATTACTGCAAAATACGGCGATGATGCTATAGTTGATGTTTACGACGAAGATGCTGATTCAGAAATGCAGATGTACAGCATGATTATATCTGTTCTGAAAATAGTTATCTATGCGTTCTCTGTCATTTTCGCTTTCGTCGTTGTAAGAATGGTCTGCTCCAAAACCTTTATTCAGGAACGCACTGACATAGGAATTTACAAGGCTATGGGCTTTACGTCCGGCAGACTGAGGCTTGGTTTTGCTATTAGATTTCTCATAATCGCCGTTATCGGTTCTGTTTTCGGAACGGTTTTAAGCGTACTTCTTTCAGAAAAGATACTTTCCCAGCTGTTCAGATTAATGGTGATGTCAAAAGTTGTTCTGGAATTTACGGCGTTATCTGTGTTCATACCGATTGGTGCTATAAGTCTGAGTTTCTTTGTGTTTGCATACCTTGTTTCACGAAGGGTAAAGAAAGTTGCGGTCAGGGAACTGGTCGTTGAATAAAACTGAACCTGTACCAGATATACTTTTGGTACAGGTTCTTTCATTTCAGGCTACGCAGCTTTACCATTCTTTTTTCGCTCAATACATCCCCACTGTTTTTTCTTTTTTCTGTAGCCGATAAAAGCGAATGCTCTTATAAACAAGTGAATAAATCTGAAAAAGAAACTTTCACAAATGCAGAAAACTACTGCTTTTACAATATCTGAAAAAGATATGTATATATTCTTCAGATAAATACGGCTGAAAAATGAAGTAATGGTAAGGATTGCCCCAAAGGCAATATAAATCGCCATAAAAGCAATCATAAACGGAAGATTGACTACATTGATAAAACAGCCTGTGATAATAGTTATAATCCCGGCTATTTCAATGTAAGGTGCAAGAAATTCATACAGCAGATAGTAAAGGTATGATATATATCCTATGACACCGAATCCTTTTGCCATAAATATATGTCTGTGCTTGTGCAGGCACTGAAAAAGACCGTAAAACCATCTTCGTCTTTGTATAGCAAATCCTTTTATATCAGAGGGACACTGGCTCCAGCATACAGCCTCCGGTGCATATTTTACTGAATAACTGATTTTGTTTGTACGGCAGAAAGAATGGATTTTTAATACAAGTTCCATGTCTTCGCCGACCGTTTCACAATCATAACCGCCGGCAGCTATAACAATATCCTTTTTAAACAGTCCGAAAGCACCTGATATTATCAGATTTCCGTTAAACTTGTCAAGGAAAATTCTCGACGCCATAAACGAGCGGTCGTATTCAAGTATCTGCATTCCCACAACAGGGTTCCAGGGTATGTTATAATCAACGACCTCTCCGTTTTTAAGTACAGCACCATTGGAGATACGGACAAGCCCTCCGACAGCCGCTACCGATTCATCTTCAAGAACCGGAGTAACAATTTGTTTTACAGAATCCCTCTGCAAAACGCTGTCTGCGTCCATACATATAACATACGGAAATTCTGATAAATTGATACCCATATTAAGAGCGTCTGCTTTACCGCCCTTTTCCTTGACTGCCAGAGTAATCGGAATACCATTGACATTTGCCCCGTATATTCTGCGTTCGTTTCTGCACTTGATTTTCTTGACTACGGGTCTTTTTATTTCCGTCATATTAAAACTGTTCACCAGTACTTCAGCAGTATTGTCACACGAACCGTCATTTACAACAATTATTTCGTACAGCCTGTAGTCAAGACACAAAAGCGATTTGACTGTATCCAGTACAGTAATTTCCTCATTGTGTGCCGGAACTATAACAGAAACCGGAACGCAGCATTCATGGTGTATCCTGCTTTCATATATACGTTTCTTTTTCTCTTTATTAAGTTTCAGTGCACCGCTGATAACTGAAAAAAACAAAAACGCTGCATATACAGTCATGTATACCAGAAAGAAATTTCCCACAAAAGAATAAATCAGCAGAATTATCTTAGGCATATTACCCTCCGTTCCGTCCGGTTACTGCAATAACTGAACCTGTATTTTGCTGTGCTGCACAACATATTCAAGAGTTTCCTTTGCCGCTGGACTGTATATGTCAGCAAGGGGCTCCGGGGAAACTTTCAGTCCGACTATAAGTGACTTTGCTGAATTAAAGCGTACATACCAGTCTGACGAATACAGCCCTTTTTTCAGCTGATATATTGTTTCATCTCCGGGATATGCAGAAAGCGTCTTTGCTGATAGGGCAGAATATCTCCATTGAGAAGTGTTTTCCTCCGCAAGAAATGAATAAAGTACCTCTCTTGCCGGCGCATAGGGATACTTCCTGAAATATCGTATAGCCTCAAGTCTGAGTTCACTATTTTCATTTTTATCTTTCAGTATGCTGTAAAATTCTTTTCTGAAACTGTCAGAGAACAATCTTATATATTTCATAACCGGCAGTACAAGGGAAGGACTGAATTCTTTTCTGTAACTCCATAAAACCCATGCCAGCTCTTCTTTGCTGCCTTTAAACATCAGCAGCTTGTTCAAGAGCAGTCTGGGGTCGTGGAATTGTTTTGTGTTCTCCATTTTTCTCCATGCCAGCAGTATCAGGTGAACACAGCCATTTGAACACAATGCCCTTAAAGAATTTTCACGAAGATAAATATTTTTCTCTCCCAGCAGATTTATAAGGAAACCGGTAATACTGCTGTTTTCAAAGCTTTCTTTGGGAAAATTGATTTTTTCAATGGCACAGGCAAGATACCCCCGCTTAATATCACCTTTCTTTTTATACGATTGTATCAGATGTTCAAAAACATTCAGTAAACAGCTGCGGAATTTATCAAACTCTTTATCAGTATACTTTTTTTCCGCCTCTGTTAATGCCTGAATAAACAGCTTCATATAGTGTATACTTAAAAGTTTTTTTTGCAAAAAGTAAAAGTAACTTTTGCTGACGAGTCCTTCTGAGAGTATCAGATTCATCTGTTTTTCTATATTTCTTTTTATATGAGGCTGAATAAGTGCATTACACCATTCATTAAACCTGTCTGATATCACATATAATATATTGAAAACCAGAACTGATATACAGGTCACAATATAAAACAAAAGAATAAACTCAGGATTGAATAAAAAAGTAACCACTTTCATTCCTCCCTTATCTGGTGTAAAATCCAGATTTTTTGTACGGCATAATATGCCTCTCTTAGTCTTTCATGATAGCTTATATCTTTATACCAGCCTTTGACTTTTACTTCTGACATTGAAATGACGGATTCTTCTGACCGGGAGCTTGCAGCACCGATATAAATACTATCTATTGGCATATTTTCAATTCCGAAATTTTCATAGTAGTCATCATGGATTTGCATCTGTGAGGGATCAGAAAAGTTGAGTAAAAGCCATGGGATTCTGATTTCTGTATCATCACCGCTGAAAATAAAGTCTGATGCGGAATTATAGCAGTAGCTTTCAGGGGCACCGCTGCCGTATATCAATTTTCCGGTTTCATATTTTTTGTATATAAATGATGTGGTCTGTTTTGTGTACGACCATCCTGGTTCAGCTGCAAGCGGCATATATATTTTCTTAAACAACGGTGAATCATTTTCAGGAATATGATAAAACGGATTCTTTTTATCGTATACTTCTCCGAATACAATCGGGAATGGGTCATAATATTCCTGGACCAGTATGCGGCTGTTTTCTTTACCGTCAAGAACAATAAGAAAATCTGCCGCTTTTTCAAACTTCAAATTGCAGTTTTCTGCATAATCACTTCCGGAAAGGGGAGTTACATCAATGGGTATATATATCTTTTCATTTTTATAATCGAAATTCTTAATGTTAACTTTGAAGTAGATATACTTCTCATCATATTTCATATAAAGCTTTGTACCGTCTGCACCTGTTATCGCGGGTTCATCATTACTCCATTCAGATGTATCACCGTCTGTTGTGCAGATACTTTCCTTGTTTCCGGGGTCAAATGTCAGCAGTCCGTAATTTTTGGAATCAGTCTGACAGTCGTTCCAGTTCAGCGAAGAAAAGGTATCCTCATACGCCTGAGTGTTCCAGCTGCGTTTATACCATTCGTCCTGCCACTGACATATTATCCCTCCAGCACAGCCGGTTTGCTTTATATCATTATAGCAGTCCACAATAATTTCTCCCTGCATCTGCTCTGTAACGGGCTTGATTTCACCATTGTCACCTTTATTAACACTGCCTCTTGCGGCAGATGTACCAAATTCTGAAACTACCACTGGTACTGAATGATGAGCGTTCAGCAGAGCAAGGTACACCTCATACAAATCACTGGTATCTGTATTTTCCGGAAGTCTTTTTCCTTCCTGCAAAAGCTTCTCCGGATACTGTTCAAAGCTGAGAAGTTCTGTACTGTTGGGATAAACAGCATAAGCGGCAAACAGTCCGGCTTTAAAACTTTTATCAGCAATAATATGTTCAGTGTCTATCTGAACGTTTTTATTATATAATTCAGATTCCTCACTTTGATAAACAAATGGGTCAGTAAGTCTGCTGTTATAAAAGGATATGGGACGCTGAACGCCATATTTACTTGTTTCATAGTTAATAACTGTATTTCCGATATCCGCAAGCATTGTCTCAAAAGGTGAGGCGTCACCGGAAGTGTAAAGGTAACTACCCTTAAAGCTTTTCTTTTCCTGTGTGTGATTAGTGTATGCCACAGTATCCGGATTCCATTCCGTACCGAGAATAAATCCGATAATCCATCCGGAAACATCACGGCAATAAAATCCCGACGCTCCCGACGAACCTGATTCAAGACTATATCTTTTTTCTCCGTGAATTATATCTACTGCGTCCATACAGTCTTCTGAAAATTTGTCATAAAACAGTGGGGTATATGCGTCACTGCCGGAATTCTGCGCATAATCATCTACACTGATTCCCTGAAAAAGATAAAGCGGCTCGCTGTTATTAAGGTTATATTCATAAACTGCGTCATAAAAGACCGAGGGCATGATACTGCACACACTGATAGTATTTGCGCCCATTTCATGTATTTGCTCAAACCATCTTTTATAAGTCTTTTTATCAGCAAAATTTTCTTTCGGATAATGTCCCGGCAGTGAACCGCTTATCTGCACACCCTTTATGTCGATTACCTGTTCTCCTTTTTTACTTGTTAGAAAAATATTTTCTCCCTCTGCTTTTGCAGTGACAAGCACATTTTCCATATCCGTTTCTTTGAAAAAATCCAGCCTGTAATAAAGTGTTTGATACAGTGCCAGAGAAAAAACAACAGCCATAACGATAATCAGAAATTTTTTTAAGGTATATTTATCCAGCTCCTTTCTGATATCTTAAAACAGATCCTTATTCACCGATTCATGACAATACATATAAAGACTGTCAATATTCTTATCAAGCCATCTCATTCTTCCGATAAGACGCTTTTTATATTGTTCAATTACCTCATCATAAGAGGATACCGGACGTCCGTCACGGGCAGTCATATCATACTTCGTTTCAAATGTATAACCCCAAACCTGAAAATTTCTCTCAGCCGCCGTACCAAGATAATTACTTATATCATCTATCTCCTGCTTTATCTTATCATCGCTTAAACAAGTTTTTCTCAATTCGTGATATCTTTCTATGACGTGTGATATAAAATATTCATCTCTGCAAAGCATTTCAAACCACGGTCTTTCAACAAGAAAAAAACCGGTCATAGGCTGCTGTTCATCTATCCGGTTATCACAGCAATTGTTAAAATCCCAGACGCACATCTTGATTTTTCCGTTTATATCCTTATAAAAAAATGTTGAATAAAGTCCCGCATCTGAATTCTGGGATACTTCATTTATAATAAAGTAATTGACGAAACTGTCAACATCAATATATTTTCTGTACCCCAGAGTGGGAGAACTGTAGTCGTATGAATACAGTGCTTTTTCAAATTCTGAAAAATCCTTTGAAATATATTCTGCAATAGAATCATTTATCTTTGATTTGCCGGGATATTTAATTTCGATTCTGCTGTCTGTTTTACCGGTATATACGGTGAACATATCAGCATACTTTTCTACGTTTACGCCGGCACGGTCAGCGCAGATAATATATCCCGAACTCTTCATTCCATCTTCGTATTCAGCAATGTTTATCCTTCCGGCTGATGCTCCTATCTGTTCAGTAACAACATAAACGCCCTGATATTTATTATTTATAAACAGCTCACAGAATCGTACATCCGGCGCCCACTCCATGATTTCTCCTGAGAGATTATACCACATATAATTTCTCATAAGAGTTTTATCAAGAAAAGGTCCGTTCAATATCCATGTACTGTTTTTTTCCATTCCCATAATTTCAAGGTCAGCTGAATTTCCGCTGCTGTCAGTAAATTTAAGCAGATAGCTTGATTTGTCAAATTTTCTTGATGAATTCCCACGTACTCTTATACTGGCGTCTGATTTAACTGATGCTGGTGAAGTCAGACTGTTAAGTGCATTTTCCTCGTCAAAAATCTCTGCTTCTGCTGATATACTGCTGTCTGCAATGTTTGAAATCCTCTCGTTCAGTCCCGGTTTCCCGGGTATGTCTTTTCCGCCGGTATTAATACTGATAATGGGAAGATGACTTGAAAAGTGTTCCGGTTCAATACTGACATTTACATCTGCCTCAGCCATTGAACTATCACGGTGCTGCCATATCCTTTTGTTCATGCCCTCTGGAATACTGCCTGTTAAGAGAGCAAGCATAAGGACTGCAATAACTCCACAAGTATAAATTATTCTGCTCTTCATATTGCATTATCCGCTTATCTCATCATTTTGTGATACTATATTTACATATTCAACATCATTTATATCATACAGTACCTCGGAAATGCTTTTATTATTCTCTGAACATTTGTTGTACGTTCTTTTGGATAATTCAAAAATAAGCTCTGCTGAATTTCTGTCTGAGTTATTTACCTTCAGCATAGCACCCGAACGGAAATATCTGAAAACTTCAGACTTGATATTCTGTTCAGTATCTCTGCTGCCCCGGACAACAAGGAGAATACGGTTATCATTTTTCACCGTACCGAAGAACAGTAAAACAAGAAATACCACTCCGCTTCCCACAGCCGCAACAAAATAATCTCCGACTCCGCAGCATATACCCACAATCATAGTCCAGAAAATGTATATAGTGTCACGGGAATCCTTAAGAGCTGTTCTGAAACGTACAATCGAAAGCGCTCCCACCATACCAAGGGACAGGGCAATGTTATTTCCAATGACGGTCATAACAGTCGCAGTAAGAACGGTCATAATACAAAGTGAAATATTGAATTTCTTTGAATAAACAGTTCCTCTGTGGCTGAAATAATAGGACAAATAGATTGCGATACTTATTATCAGCGCTGTACCGATATGTAAAATTATCTCTCTGTTGCTGAGAGTACCGGAATTTTCAAACAGTGTGTAAAGATATTTCTTCATAAAACTCTCCAGTCTGCCGTCTATATTCCTGACAGGAACATTACGGCTAAAAAATCTGTGCCTTAAATTGTCATACTCCTTCCAAGACAATACTTGCTTGATGATACCGGGATTTTTCCGCAGTTATCCAGTAAATCCTTGACATATCCCAGCAAAAAGCCGTTGTATTTGACTTCCAGTATAACCTGATAAAAATCTGCAACCGGATACATATTCAGCTCCGGTGACAGCAGATTCTGGCTTGACTCTGTAGCTTTTATATCGTAATCAAATGTGATTCTTGTTTTGTTTTCGCTGACACAATATGCCTTCCGCTGATATTCAACTATGGTTTTGGGGCGATACAGACCAGTGTTCATAATGGAATAGCACTCACCGGCAAACGGCTCACTGTGGTTTTGCAGACATTTATACTCTCCCTTACAAAGTTCCCTTGCCTCGGCAGCAGTAATTGCCACAGAACGCTTTTTCTGATAATCACCCTGTTTTTGTTTTATCTCAAGCATTGCCAGATTAAATTCCGGAGGGTAAACACGCAGACGAATTTTTCTTCGTATTTCTGTTCCGTTGATCTTATCATTGTAATCTCCGTCCCCGGTTTTATCAAAGTACAGACTCCTTACCCTGTAACCGCTGCCCTCGTTATGCTTATCAGGATTCAGAACACAGGATATTTTCTTGTCAAGTACTCTGAACTGGTCGTATGACAGCATATACTTTTTCTCCTGACGAATAACCTCATTCATTTTGTTCCTCCTTTCAACAGCGCTGCATAAATATACTATGTGATTTAAGCTTATCCTGTTTACAAATTTTTTTATTTATGGTTATCCGGAACAATATGATTAAACAATTGAGGAGTTTATTTCAACAGTTCTGTACATACAGGTGTATTTTGGTAATATAAGAAAAATTTCACATAACTTTCACATAATTATCACTTTTTTTTTTTTTTTTTTGTAGTACAATGTAAAAAAATTACAATTTTCAGAAAAAATTTGTCAGTAATCTAAGGAGAAATCATAAAAATGCCATCACCAAAACTTGATGAAATAGTTAAGCTTATGGAATCCGGAGGGGATTTCAGTCTGACAGATAGTCAGTATAAAAGTAAAACCGGCTTACATATTCCGAAGAGCAATAATTATCTGACTAAAAAATCTGCAATTGCAAGAACGGCAGGGTCTATGGATATAAGCTTGTGGTTCATGAAAAAGAAATTTCATTTGAAAAGGAGAAATAATTTGAAGGCTAAATTTTTATTATTGTCTTTGCTGGCGGTTGTTCCTATGGTATCTTTATGCGGCTGCGGAAGCAGTTCCACGACTACCGAAACGATAGTATATACTCCTATAGAAGAACTGCCGATTAAGCAGATTTCCGACACAGAAGGTAAAATCTTTAAAGAGGTAAAAGCTGGCATGACAAAAGACAGGGTGCAGAGAATCTTTGGAGTAAAAATGCTTGAAGAAAGAGTATATGAAGGAAAATATAATGGTTATTATCGTGTTTCTTCAATTCCTGATCTTGATTCCTACGTGACTTCAAAAATTGACATTGAATTTGAATTTGATTATGGATTTGATGATTCTGAATATAAAGAGTTTTGCGAGCTTCCTGAAACTCCTTATATATATTATTTTGATTTTAATGAATCGGATAAGCTTAGGGAGTGGAAAATTTATTTTAATTATGATGATAAGTCATACAGTAAAGAGAGAGCTGATTATATGAGCATTGCGAGTGGAGCTAGGTGTAAAGAGGAGGACCCCGCCGTGAATGTCTGCT
>CAMCMW010000038.1 GCA_945876155.1 uncultured Ruminococcus sp.
GTCATATCTGTAGGACATGGTGCCTAAACCGTATTTTGACATGAAGTAGGAAACAACGATGAAGTAGATTACGGATATTCCGAACACTGCTGCACCCTTTGGAATCCTGCGTCTTGAAACAACAAAGTAAAGACCTAAAACTGCGGCATAAACCGGAGCGTCTTCCTTAACGGCAAGCAGAAGGAATGTGAAAACAATTGTCGGAATCCACTTGTTTTTTTCCAGCGCATAAACAAGCCAGAGAATAATTGCTGTTAAGAATTTGTTTTCATGGAGATAGTAAAAACAGCCGTTTGCCATTGACGGCATGAGTACGTAGCACAGCGCAAAAAGAATTGTTGCATTATTGGAAAGCTTGTATTTTTTGCAGATAAGGTAAAGAGGGATAAGTCCGCTTGCGATGATTGCAGCCTGTCCGATAAGGAGTGTAACAGGGGAGGGGAATATGCAGAAGAATGGCAGCAGAAGGTAGTAGATTGGTGAAAAGTGAACTGCAAAGTGACTTAAAAGACCGTCTCTTTCACAGGTCGTCAGCGGTTGGAATGTTTCTTTCATGTAATTGAACATCTGGGAGAAAATTCCGAAGTCGTAGCACGGAGTCAGGTGACGTATGTACATAAAAGATGTCAGCAGACCGGTAAACAGAGTAAAGGCAAGTCCGAAAATACTGATAATAATGAGGGTCGGGTATTTTTTGAATTTGAATTTTATCCAGTCACCGACACAGTAAACAGCTGCTGCACCCATAAAAATGCAGACGCCTGCGGTAAAATAAAAGCTGTTATCCTCCATTACAGCAAAAGAGCCGTAAGTCAGCGAGGAGAAGAATAGCAGAACCTTGTCTACCTTTGAATTTCTGAGATAGGTCAGAACAGCAAAAATCAGTGCAGAAAACAGGACGTAGATCACCATTTTTATTTCTTTGAAAAATTCAAAGGTGGTGAATAAGTATTCCGATGAAATAAGCTCATAGCCGGAAATCATTATCCATGAAATAAGCAGTCGGACAATTGTGCCTTCGTACCCTATTTCAATGAACTGTTTTTTTATTTTTTCAAAAATCTGCTTTTTTTTAGAGGGAGTTTCCTCAGCTGATTCAGACTGCACATCTGAATTTTCCTCAGTATTTTCAGGGGTTACTTCATCAAGCCCGTTTTCTGAGGACTCAGCTGTTTCAGAGATGATTTCATCTCCGGTATTGTTAATAGCGTTATCCATATATTTTTCCTTTCCTTTAAAATATTGTCTGATAAAACATTTATAGTAAACGAAAAATTTATTTTTAGTTTACTATTAGCCGATACGCACGGAGCGAACGAAGTAAGCGTATGTGCGAGGCTATAAAAATAAATAAACATAGTGAACGTAAAATTTTTTGCGTTCATTATATAATTATAACATAGTTAAAATAATGGTGTCAAGGGTTTTGACATTATGTAATTATTGTGGTATAATATTCAACATACCGTACGGAAAATTTCCGGCGGAAATATTTATTTGAACGGAGAAAAGCTATGGCAAACAATACATATGTAAATTTAAATAACCAGAATGGCAAAGTAAATAAAATCATTATAACTGTGGTTATCGTCTTTGTACTGCTGATACTGGGTTTTAGTTCCTTTGCAATCGTTTCACCGGGACACACAGGGGTTGTGGTAACGCTGGGAAAGGTTTCCGACAAGGTTCTCGAAGAGGGAATACACTTCAAGCTGCCGTTTATCCAGAGTGTTGAGCAGATTGATAACCGTGTGCTTAAAACGGAAGTTGAGTCAAACGCTGCGTCCAAGGACCTCCAGACTATTTCTTCCAAAGTTTCCATAAACTATCGTGTAAACAAATCCTCGTCAGCTGATATTTACAAAAATGTGGGTTCTGATTTCACTAATGTTATTGTAAATCCGGCAATACAGGAATGTGTAAAGTCCATTGCGGCAAAGTACACAGCCGAACAGCTTATTACAAACCGTGCAATTGTTTCAACAGAAATGGAGGAGGCAATTTCGCAGAAAATCAATCCATACGGTCTTTCAATCGAGGTATTCAACATTGTAAACTTTGATTTTTCAGAGGAATTCAACAAGGCTATCGAGGCAAAGCAGACAGCCCAGCAGTCAGCACTCAAGGCAGAACAGGACCTTGCAAGAATAAAGGTCGAGGCAGAGCAGACTGTTGAAAAGGCAAAAGCTGAGGCAGAGGCATACAAGCTTAAAAATGAGCAGATTACTGACAAGGTAATAATGATGGAATTTATTGACAAGTGGAACGGTGAACTACCGAAGGTTGCGTCGGACGCCGGAGCGCTGTTTGATGTCAGCTCATATATTGGTGACAATATTGAGGAGGTTCAGCCGGAAACTACTGAGCCAGCTTCAAACGGTGAATAACAGAAAAATGACTGCATCAAAGTGGTGCAGTCATTTTGTTTCAATTGAAATTTTTCCGCTGTCAGCGTCAACAGTGGTTTTTTTACCGTCAAACTTGTATATGTCCTCGGAAATGTCAGTGATTCCGGGAAGTTCCATTGCCCGTGCAAGTATTGCAGAATGGGAGTGGAGAGAGCCTTTGTATGTAATGGTTGCGACTATACTGCTGCGGTCAAGCTCAATAATTTCACTGGGGGTAAGGGAATGCTTGTAAACTATGATATTTTTACCGCTGGGAGATTTAAAGCCGGAACGCCTTGTAAGGATCCTGATAACCCTCTGGGATAAGTCCCATACATCAGCCTTTCTTGCCTGCATATATTCGTCATTAGTGGACTCAAGCATTTTTACATGGCTTGCCGCAACTGATGAGACTGCATACTGAGCCGATACATTTTCATCCTTTATCATTTCTTTTACAGAATTTGTAAAGCCGTTGTCATGTATCATCATTTGCTGAATGACGAATATTTTTGCGTCCGATTCTCCGACTTTGTGCAAAGCCCTTTCGTATACCGATTGCAGCTGGTTCATTGCATCTGCACGGGCTTTCTGGAATTTTACCAGTTCCTGTTCAACATTATTTGTACTTGCCTTGGGAATAGAGTAGTTTTCGTTATCAATGAAAAGCAGATTTCCTGATGCTTTACCTTTGCTGACGCTTGTTCCGTGTACTATGTGCATAAATGTTTTACCATGCTTTCACGATTTTTTATCTATTCTTATTATAATACATAAATCAGTAAATGTCAATGAATTTCAGGTTTTTTAATTACGAATAAACAGTTGACAATCGTACATTTTGTATGATATAATGTAAACAGAAATGGCAGCTGCGCAAAGCAGTTCTCCCAGTTTATGATGCTAAAGAAACACCGTCAACTTTGGGGAGTTGGGGCGGTGTTTCTTTATAATAAGTAAGAAACTATTTCTTGTTAAAAATGTCTTTTGCGACTTTATAAACAAGAGTGATAATACTTATGAGCATTGTGACAAATATACATAAGTCAGAAAATGTCATAGTTTACCACCTCCCTTTAACTGGGAGAACCGCCTTTCCGCTGCGCAGTTACCATAAATTAATTATAGCATACTTTGTTTTATGATGTCAATAAATCAGAACAGCTTTTCCCCACAATAGCTGCTGTAAATCTCATAAAGCTCCGGAAAAGTCTTCCTGATTCTGACAGGTTTCATTGACATATCTGTGAAACAGTGAGTGGTACTTCCTTTAGCTCTCAGTTCGCCTGTTTCCTTGTCCGTAACTATATACTGAATAGCCATTTTAAAGCCGTTAAACTCGGTAATTGCTGCTTTTATGAGAACAGTATCGCCGAATCTGACGGAATTTTTATACTCACATTCTGCCGACAGAACAGGCATCATTATCCCCTCAGACTCCATTCTTGCATAGGAATAACCAACCTGTTCCATAAAATAGATTCTTGCCTCCTCAAACCACCTGATATAGTTTGAGTGGTGAATAACGTTCATTCTGTCCGTTTCGTAGTAAAAGGGACTTCTTTCATATTCAATTACCTTTTCCATAATTTCCTCCATTTAAGCAGAGGACGCCTGTAAAAAGGCGTCCTCGTTTTTATTTCATCTGAGAAATATTTATTCTGTTAAGGGCACGTTTCAGTTTCATTTCAGCAAGTCTGTGTTCATAATCGCTCTTGCTTTCGTTAAGACGCTTTAATGCGTCCTCCTGTGAACGTTTAGCCCAGTCAAGGTCGATTTCCTCAGCCCATTCAGCTGCCATAGCAAGAATAGTGGTGGATTCCTTTGAAACCTTCAGCACTCCTCCTGATATAGCGGCAATTCTGAATTTGCCGTCAGATTTCACCTTGAAAGGTCCGGCAGGCAGATCGGCAACATAGTTTTCATGTCCGGCAAGCACACCGATATCACCCTCAGTTGTTCTGACGATTATCTGTTCAGTTTCACCGTCAAAAAACACCTTTTCCGGTGTTATTATTTTTAGTGTGAAAGGTTTCATCAGACTTCACCCTTTTTAGCTTTTTCAACTGCCTCGTCAATAGTTCCTACAAAGAGGAATGCTGATTCCGGCAGGTCATCATGCTTGCCCTCAATGATTTCCTTGAATCCTCTGATTGTTTCCTTGATAGGAACGTACTTGCCCTTCATACCAGTAAACTGTTCAGCAACAGTAAACGGCTGTGACAGGAATCTCTGGATTTTTCTTGCACGGTTTACAGTCAGCTTATCCTCGTCAGAAAGCTCGTCCATACCCATGATTGCAATGATATCCTGGAGTTCAGTATATCTCTGGAGGATTGTTTGAACGGCTCTTGCAACCTCATAATGCTCATGTCCGACAATTTCCGGAGAGAGTATTCTTGAATTACTTTCAAGAGGATCAACCGCCGGATAAATACCCAGTGACGCAATATTTCTTGAAAGAACTGTTGTAGCGTCAAGGTGGGCGAATGTAGTTGCCGGCGCAGGGTCTGTCAGGTCATCGGCAGGAACGTAAACAGCCTGAACGGATGTGATAGAACCCTTGCTTGTGGAAGTGATTCTCTCCTGCAGTGCGCCCATTTCTGTGGCAAGTGTAGGCTGATAACCAACGGCTGAAGGCATACGTCCCAGCAGTGCTGAAACCTCTGAACCAGCCTGTGTAAATCTGAAAATATTGTCAATGAAGAGAAGAACGTCCTGTCCCTCAACGTCACGGAAGTATTCCGCCATGGTAAGTCCTGAAAGACCAACTCTCATTCTTGCCCCAGGCGGTTCGTTCATCTGACCGTAAACAAGAACAGTCTTGTCGATAACTCCGCTTTCCTTCATTTCGTTGTAGAGGTCGTTACCCTCTCTTGTACGCTCACCAACGCCGGTGAATACTGAAATACCGCCGTGCTGGTTTGCGACGTTATTGATAAGCTCCTGAATAAGAACGGTCTTGCCAACTCCGGCACCGCCGAAAAGTCCGATTTTACCGCCCTTGAGGTAAGGTGCAATAAGGTCGATAACCTTGATGCCTGTTTCCAGTACCTCGTTTGAGGCGGTCTGTTCCTCATAGCTCGGAGCCTCTCTGTGGATACTCCATTTTTCCTTAGTTTCAACCGGCGCACCTTCGTCAACCGGTTCACCCAGAAGATTAAAGATTCTTCCCAGTGTTTCCTTTCCGACAGGTACTTTAATTGACGAACCCGTATCAACGGCGTCCATGCCTCTTACAAGACCGTCGGTACTGCTCATGGCAATACAGCGCACAATATCGTCGCCTATATGCTGAGCAACCTCTAAAACAAGCTTTTTCCCCTGATTGTCAACCTCAATAGCGTTAAGCAGATTCGGCAGACTGTCCTTGGAAAAGCGTATATCTACTACCGCACCGATAATTTGTACGATTTTTCCGGTATTCTGCATTTTTTCCTCCGTATATACATATTAGAACTTGTTCTCATAGTCTATTGCACATATCTTTCCGGCAAATTTGTCTGATAACTGCGTTAAAAATATTTGCCATACACGAGTATGCCTGCACATTTTTGCCTTGTTCTCAGCCAAATTATGCACGAAAATCTATGCACAAATCCTATGAGAACAAGTTCTTAGAGCGATCAGCCCTGTGCGCTTGCACCGCCTACAATTTCAGTAATTTCCTGAGTGATTGCCGCCTGACGTGCTCTGTTATACATCAATGAAAGATCGCTTATCATTTCATTTGCATTGTCAGTAGCATTTTCCATTGCCGTACGTCTTGCCGCCTGTTCAGCCGCAAATGAGTCAACAACTGCGCCGAAGAGTACACCGGCAAGATATCTTGGTATAATGGAATCAAATACCGCCTCCGGTGAAGGTTCATAGTTTGTGAGTCCCTTGTATTCCTTGTCCGGCTCGATATCAAGCGGTATCAGCGGCATTCTTCTGGCTTCCTGCAGCAGCGGTGAAACACAGTCAGTATAAAACAGTTCAACCCTGTCAATTTTATCCTTGTTATAGACATCAATTATTTTATCAGCAATACCCATTGCGCCGTAAATTGTAAGACTTTCGGATATATTTTCATAGCGTGTCATGATTTTTACGTCACGCTTTTCAAAGTACTCAACTGCCTTTCTTCCTATAGGCAGTACAACGACTTCGCTGCTTTCCTTCAGCTCATCATAACGCTGCTGAGCCATTTTCAGGACGTTTGCATTAAAGCCGCCGGCAAGACCTCTGTCACCGCCTATTACAACAAGCAGTGTAACATTATTCTTGCGTTTTCTTGTGTAAATTGAATTGAAGGTATTATCCGAGGCAACAATTTCGCACATAGTATCGTAAAGCGTGTTGAAAAACGGCTTTGAATTGTCAGCCTTTTCCTTTGCCTTTCTCAGCTTTGACGACGCAACAAGCTCCATTGCCTTGGTAATCTGCCTTGTGCTTTCAACACTCTTTATACGGCGCTTGATGTCTTTCATATTTGATGAAGCCATATATTAAATCACCTTTCGCCGTTTATGCTCTGTCAGCTGTAAATTTTGCTGTAAAATCAGACAGTGCGTCTTTGAGTGCCTTTTCGTTATCGGCAGTCAGATCACGGGTTTCCTTGATAGAACTGATAATATCCGGACAGGAGTTGTCAATATAATCAAAAAGTTCCTCCTGGAATTCACCGATAAGCTTTACAGGAACTTCTTTCAGGTAATTATTTACAACAGCGTAAATGATAATAACCTGATGTTCAACTGTCAGCGGTGAATTTCTGTCCTGTTTCAGCACTTCAACAACTCGCTCACCCTTTGCAAGTCTTTCCTTTGTATCAGCGTCAAGGTCTGAGCCGAACTGTGAGAATGACTGCAATTCACGGTACTGTGAGTATGTCAGCTTTAATGAGGACGAAACCTTTTTCATAGCCTTAATCTGTGCCGCACTGCCAACTCGTGATACCGAAATACCCGGGTTTACCGCCGGTCTTACACCGGAATTGAAAAGGTCTGTTTCAAGGAATATCTGACCGTCGGTAATGGAAATTACGTTTGTCGGGATATACGCTGAAACGTCGCCCGCCTGTGTTTCGATGATAGGCAGGGCAGTAAGACTTCCTCCGCCGTAGTTTTCATTAAGGCTGCAGGCTCTTTCAAGCAGTCTTGAATGGAGATAGAATATATCTCCCGGGTAAGCCTCACGTCCCGGCGGACGTTTAAGCAGCAGTGAAAGTGTTCTGTATGCAACGGCGTGCTTTGAAAGGTCGTCGTAAACGCAAAGTACGTCCTTTCCCTGATTCAGGAAGTATTCGCCGATAGCGCAGCCTGAATAAGGTGCAATATACTGCAATGGTGCAAGCTCGGACGCTGTAGCGGATACTACAACTGTATACTCCATAGCGCCTGCTTTTTCAAGTGTTTCAACAACATTGGCAACAGTTGAACGTTTCTGACCGATAGCAACGTAAATACAGATAACGTCCTGACCCTTCTGGTTGATAATGGTATCCAGTGCAATGGCTGTTTTACCTGTCTGTCTGTCGCCGATAATCAGCTCTCTCTGTCCTCTTCCGATAGGAATCATGGAGTCGATAGCCTTGATACCTGTCTGGAGCGGCTTGTGAACTGACTTTCTTGTGATAATACCAGGAGCGATTTTTTCAATCGGCTCTGTTTTATCTGTGAGGATCTGTCCCTTGCCGTCGATAGGCTGTCCGAGGGCGTTTACAACACGTCCCAGCATTTCTTCGCCAACCGGCACGGAAACGATTCTGTTTGTTCTTTTTACTGAATCGCCTTCCTTGATTTCAGCGTCTGAACCCAGCATAACTGCGCCGACAAAATCCTGTTCAAGGTTGAGCGCCATGCCGTAAATTCCGCCTTCAAATTCAAGCAATTCACCGGACATACATTTTTCAAGACCGTGAACTGTAGCAATACCGTCACCGACAGTTACAACAGTACCCACGTCCTGAAGTTCAATTTTAGAGCTGAAATTTTTAATCTGCTCTTTGATTATACCTGTTATTTCATCCGGGCGTAAATTCATTCATACACCTTCTTTAATCTTATTGTTTAAGCTGTCTGGCTACAGCCTCAAGCTTTCCTTTTATACTGTCATCTATGCGTGTATTGCCATATTCAATGATAATTCCGCCCAGTATTGAAGGATCTGTTTTTTCTGAAAGCTTTATCTTTTTGCCTGATTTTTCCTCAAGCTTTTTAGTAAGCTTTTCTCTCTGAGCGTCTTTAAGGGGAATACTTGTTATAACAGTCATTTCCGCAATATTGTTATGCTCGGAGCATTTTAGTCTGAATTCTTCGGCAATATCTGAAAACCAGCCTATTCTGCCTTTCTGAGTGACAACGCATATAAAATCCCTGACAGTTCCGGTATCACCGAAAATGCTGCTTATAACACCGATTTTTTCATCGTTAGTGATTACCGGCGACGCCAGCAGCTTTACAAGTTCGGGATTTTCCTCAAAGACAGTTCTGCACTGCTTTATATCGTTATTGAGTTCATCAAGGTTATTGTTTTCAAGGCCAATTTCATACAGTGCCTCGGAATAAAGCTTTCCTACATCACCTGTCATTTCAGATCACCCACATTTTCAATAAAGTCATTGATAAATCTGTCATGGTCAGCCTCATTGATTTCCTTTTCAACAACTTTCTGGGCAACTAAAACGGCAAGCTCGGAAATTTCACCTCTGAGCTCATTCTGAGCACGTTTCTTTTCTCTTTCAACATCTTCGTCGGCTTTTGCCAGAATTGTTCCTGCTTCTCTTTTAGCGTCGGAAATTATTTCATCTGAACGCTGCTGTGCCTTCTTTGATGCGTTTCTGATAATCTCGGCAGATTCTTCCTTAGCACCCTGCATAAGCGCTGAATACTCAGATTCAAGGGACTTTGCGTGTTCGAGAGATTCGTCTGCCTTGTTATAGGTTTCCGTCACATCATTCTGACGTTCATCAAGGATTTTGTACACTCTTCCAAAAAGGAATTTCTTGAAAACAAGAAACAATATCAGCAGATTACACAAAGTAAATATAATCGTACCGACATCTATGGATAAAAAGTCCAGCATTCTTATTCCTCCGGATTTAATGTATTATTTTTCAGGCAAAACCGCATAATTATTGTCGTACAGATGCGAAGTCAGATTTTTCGGCAGATTGCATAAAAAGCTCGCAGGCATACTGTCGTATGTCAAGAGATTTTTGTGTGATATGACGGAAAATCTGCAAGCAGATGTGCG
>CAMCMW010000039.1 GCA_945876155.1 uncultured Ruminococcus sp.
TAAACTCACGCAAGCCGGACAGTCAGGACATCTGTTTTGTGCCGGACGGTGACTATGCGTCCTTCATAACAACGCACACAGGCGCAGAAATAACAGAGGGTGACTTTCTGAACACTGCCGGAGAGGTAATCGGCAGGCACAGGGGCGTTATAAACTACACCATAGGTCAGCGCCGTGGTATCGGCATATCAATCGGCAGACCGGCGTATGTCACAGACAAAAACGCCGCTGAAAACACGGTAACAATCGGTGACGAAAGCGATTTGTACCAAACCGAAATCACAGTCCGTGACGTAAACCTTATTTCAATGGATTCACTGCCGGAGGAAATGCACGTCACAGCAAAGGTAAGGTACAGCAGAAACGAAACCCCGGCGGTTATAAGACCCCTTGAAAACGGAGAAGTTCTTGTCAAATTTGAAAAGCCCCAGAGAGCCCCGGCAAAAGGACAGGCGGCAGTTTTCTATGACGGTGATGTGGTAATAGGCGGAGGCACAATAAAATAGTGGGATTTTCCGGTTTTTTGGTAACATTTTGCCATTGACAAATTTATATATTAGTGTTAAAGTAATAATATGTAAGTTTTGAAACAATTTATGGAGGGAACACAAATGAAAAGATTAAAAAGAATAATTGCGGCAATTACTGCCGTTTCATTTATTGCGTTCGGCGGAATTTCAGCTTCTGCAACAACCGCTGATGACGTTATTGCAGCTGCAAGAGGTGCGGGTATTCTTGACACATACGTTGCACAGCTTGAAAACTTTCTCCGTGCAAACAAGTTCAACTCAGACCAGTACGACATGATGATTGACGGTCTGGCAAACATCAGAAACATAAGTATGGACGTTGTACGCCAGTATTTCCCGGACGCAGAGTCAATTGACGAATTTTTCGTAGGCTACGAGGGCGGTTCTTCCGACGATACAACAGACGACAGCAGCGATTCAGACAATACTACCCCTACTACAAAGCCGAACCTCACAAAGGACGAACAGACAATCCAGGATATGGCACAGCAGATTCAGGACAACATGACCAATGAACAGATGCTTGAGGCTATCCAGGAAGTTATTGACACCGGCAAGAAAATCGGTCTTGACATCACAGTTGAACAGACAGGCGACAAGAGTTTCACAATGACTGTCAAGGACAAGGACGGCAACGTCAAGCTTGTTGCACCAATAGGCAAGCTTGTTTCCACAACTGGTGTTGAGGCTCAGCAGCAGGACGGCAGTTTCGTACCAGTTGCTGTGATTTGTACCGCTGTACTGGCTGCCGGGGGAATCGGCGCATACGTTTTAAGCAGAAAAAACCGCAGAATCGGAGAATAAGCTTATGCCTGAAAATAAAAAAAAGGGTAAGGCAGTCCTGTTTTTAACTCCGGTAACAGTCCTTGCGGTGTGCGCTGCCATAATTACAGCTATGGGATATATGCCCTTCAAAAAGGCTATGAACTACACAAACGTTCTCTTTTCAGCTGAAATCCCTCACGAGGAAGTCAGCGAGATAAAGTACGACACCAAGGAAGTTGAGGAGGAGCTGGACGACGGCAGTAAAATCGTGTATCCGTCCTTCGGCGCTGAATACGCTACCCTTAAAATTGAATCAATCGGTCTTGAGGCACCGGTTATATGGGGCGATACAAGTGACCTGCTGCAAAACGGCGTGTGCCAGTACACAGGCTCGGCTTATATCGGTCTGACTGGAAACGTTGTCCTTGCTGCACACTGCAACACTTTCTTCCTTGACCTGGGAGAAATGAAACCGGGTGACACAGCTGTATTGACAACCTCATACGGTGAATTTACCTACCGCATGACTGAACAGGTCTTTTTCAAGGACACCAACAACGAGTACCTCTACCCCACAGACGACGACCGCCTTACTATGTATACCTGCTACGGCAATCTTCTGGGTCCTACCGAGGACAGACTTGCAGTTATCTGCGAGCTTGTCGAGAAGAAATTCTATGAATAAAGGGGACGCAGAAATGAAAAGATTTAAACATTATTTCCCCAATTATATTCTGACAGTTATACTTGTCTTTGCCATATCCGGTCTGTCACTGTTCTCAATGATTTCCGAAAGTCTGCTTTCACCGTCATTTTACATATCATCAGTGGAAAAGCATGGTATCTATCAGCGTGTAATCAACTATGCAGAAGATTACTTTGAAAAGAATTATGCGGTATCAAGTATTCCCTCTGAAATATATATGGACGGTCTTGATGAAGAAATTGTCAAGCAGGCTGTGGACGGGAAAATCAATTCTTTCTTTGACTATGTAAGCGGTAAAACGGATAAGATAGAGGAAACTGAAATTGACTTCTCACAGCTTGAAGAAAATATTACCGGTTTTTTCAACGAGTTTGCAGAGGAAAACAATGTAGAGCTTAACGATGCGTTTAAAAAGCAGCTTGACAAGACAATCAAGGCTGCAGAAACTGACATCAACGCATTTACCAATATTTTCATGCTTGACTATATTGAAAAAACCGGTATTCCACAGAAAATCAGAAAGGTTTATCCGATAGTTTCACCAGCATTCTATGCTTTTATTGCGGTTACGGCTATATGCGTTATTCTGCTGGTACTGCTTAATATAAAGGAAATCAAATCTTTCCTGTACTGGCTTTCGGTATCCGGTCTGTGTTCAGCCGTCATAATGCTCATACCCTGCATTATACTTAAATCTACAGACTATTTCAGCAGGCTTATTATGCGAACCGATTATGTCTATTTTGCAGTGACCGGTCTTCTTAATGACACGGTAGATTCACTTATGAATTTGCAGCTTGTGATACTGGCAGCGTCGGCAGTTATTATGGTTTTGTACATCATAGCCGCAGCAATTTCCGGAAGAAAAGAGAAGAATAGTTAATTTCAACCCCCTGTTCCAGTGAGCAGGGGGTTTGTCAAACAAGTTAAACTATGCCCGCCGAACGGCGAAATAAAAGTTTCGCTCAAGCCTTTTCAAAGGCTTGCGGGGTGCATGGGGCAGAGCCCCTGCTCGCCCTCCGCAGAGGGCGAAACTCCCTAAAGCCGCTGTTCAAAGAAAGCAAAATCAGTAAAAGTATCATTAAAAGTAAGCTATGCAAAAAGATAATTATTCACGGCGGCTTTTTTCATTTAAGAGCAAAGCGATTTAAATGAACCGCCGTCAGGCGGCGAAAAACTAAAGGTGCAAATCAAGTGAAATCTAAGAACATAAACAAACAACCCTCTGAAAATTTCTCAGAGGGTTACTTTATTTGTATCGTCAGTTTTTTCGCCTATCGGCGGTCATTCAATACGCTGTCGCTGTTGAATGACAAAGCCGCCGTGAGTAATCTGGATTTTGGTTAGCTGGTTATATACTCTTAGTTTACGTCTTTTTGCGAAAAAACACGGCGGCTTTTAAGGAGTTTCGCTCACTGCGGTGAGCGACAAGGGGGCTTTGCCCCCATTGACCCCCACAGCCTTTGAAAAGGCTGGCGAAACTTTTGGTTCGCCGTTCGGCGGGGTTAGGTTGACTGTTTTTGGGAGGGTTGTCGTACTGGTATATATTGCTGAATAAAATCCGACATTTTTCGATATTTTCTATTGACAATGCAGCAGTATAAGTGTATAATAGAATCAAGAAATAATTTCGCCTTATCAAGAGTGGTGGAGGAACAGGTCCTGTGAAGCCCGGCAACCTGATGTGTAACAACAAAAAGGTGCTAATTCCTGCGGTTTATCCGAGAGATGAGGATTTTTTATAAAAATCACAGCGTTCGGAAAGTCCGGACGCTTTTTCTTTAATATGGGTGAATAGTTTCTGAAAATTTTTTGAAAGGACTAAAAAAGACATGGCAGAAATGGTAAAAAAGTTTTTTACATCTGAATCAGTAACAGAAGGACATCCTGACAAAATCTGTGACCAGATCTCAGACGCTGTTCTGGACGCACTCCTGGAACAGGACCCTCAGTCAAGGGTTGCCTGTGAAACTGTATGCACAACAGGTATGATTATGTGCATGGGTGAAATCAGCACAAAGGGTTACGCTGATATCTCAAAAATCGCAAGACAGGTAGTAGTTGACATCGGCTACGACAGAGCAAAGTTCGGCTTTGACGGCTACACCTGTTCTGTTATCACAACTATCGACGAGCAGTCCGGCGATATTGCAATGGGCGTCAACGAGGCTCTTGAATCAAAAGAGGGCGAAATGGACGACGATAATTCAACCGGTGCCGGTGACCAGGGACTTATGTTCGGTTACGCCTGCAACGAAACTCCGGAGCTTATGCCAATGCCGATTTCTATGGCTCACAAGCTTGCAATGAAACTTACTGAAGTGAGAAAGGACGGTACACTCCGTTATCTCCGTCCGGACGGCAAAACTCAGGTTACTGTTGAGTACGACGGTGACAAACCTGTAAGAATCGAAACAATCGTTGTTTCCTCACAGCACGCACCGGAAATTTCTCTCGACCAGATTAAAAAGGACGTTATGGAATACGTTATCAAGCCTGTTGTTCCGGCAGAACTGCTTGACGAAAACACCAAGTATTACATCAACCCCACAGGCAGATTTGTTATCGGCGGTCCTCAGGGCGACAGCGGTCTGACAGGAAGAAAGATTATCGTTGACACCTACGGCGGCTATTCACGCCACGGCGGCGGTGCATTCTCCGGTAAGGACCCGACAAAGGTTGACAGGTCTGCGGCTTATGCGGCAAGATACATTGCAAAGAACATTGTTGCTGCCGGACTGGCTGACAAGTGCGAGGTTCAGCTGGCTTACGCTATCGGTGTTGCAAGACCGGTTTCAGTCCTCATTGACACATTCGGCACAGGCAAGGTTGACGAAAACAAGCTCTCAGCGGCGGTTGAAAAGGTGTTCGATTTAAGACCGGACGCAATCATCAAAATGCTTGACCTCAGAAAGCCACAGTACAGAAAGCTTGCGGCTTACGGTCACATGGGACGTGAAGACCTGGGCGTTGCGTGGGAAAAGACTGATAAGGTTGAGGCAATCAAGAAGGCTCTCAGTGAAGTTTGATATTTAAATGAAACATACAATCCCTGATTAATCTGAATCAGGGATTTTTTTATTGTAATATGACTTTTTAAAAGTGCGGTATTTGTCACAGACTACAAATATTATTTTTCTTCAAAAGTTATTTTGTGTATAAAAGCGAAAGTGATTAAAATGTCACTTTATATATTGACACAGGCATTAAGATGTGATATACTTGTAACATCGCAAGTGACAAAAACATCACTAAAAGCAAACATGACATTATGGAGGAAATTATCATGAAAAAAAGCAGCAAAGAAAAGAAAATTATTTCACTGGAAAAGTTTCACAGAACAAAGCTTATCGGCTCAGTATGCGGATTTATCACAGCGCTTATTCTTGTTATTTCAAACGGAATACTGGAAACTGATACACCGTTATGGCTTGTAATACCGCTGGCTATTATGATAATTCCATTTATTGTATGCTTTGCATTTATTATCAGCTGGTCAGCAGGAAAAGAGATAGAAAATCATGACGAGCTTTCCATGCACAATCTGAACAAAGCCCATTCACAGATATTTGCAGGATTTTCCGGACTTATCAGCGTTGCTTTGATTATTTCTTTTTTCTGGGACAAACCTGTCACAGTCAATATTGACGGAAACTTGTTCTTTATTTTTGTCATGGGACTGTATGCAATGTACAACGCATTTGAAAGCGGATTATTTCTCTGCAATGAAAAGAAAATGAGCATAGAAAGCGGGCAGGAAGATGAATGAAACTAACTTTGTGTTACATACAAAAATAAAAGAATACCGAACGCAGTTCAATATCAAGCAGAGTGAGCTTGCTGAAAAGGTCGGGGTAAGGCGTGAAACCATTGTAAGACTTGAAAAAGGGCTGTATAACCCATCGCTTAAGCTTGCCATGGATATTGCAAAAGTTTTCGGCACAACTGTTGAAAGCTTATTTGAATTTGAGGATAATAAGTAATACCCCACTCAGTTCAAAATACATATTATAAAAAAGACTGAATCCACAATGGAATCCAGTCTTTTATTTTTACATTTTAACAAAGTCATAAGAAGTCAGGCTGTCGAGATTGTAGAGGTACAGGCTCTCATACTTTGGCTTGTAGTAGCCGTAGTAAACAATCTCGTTTTCCTCTTCAAGGTTGTTTTCACCGCCCTGAATACGCTCCTTATTATTCATGATAACCGAATAATAGTAGTCAATGGAAACGTCAAACTTGTCCATTGCAGAAAGCTGAATATCCTCAGCAAGACCGTGATTTTCCGCAAGATAGTCAACCGCCTCCTGACCCACCATAACCGTAAACTCTCCGGAATAGTAATTGTCATCACGTACAGTTTTGTTGTTGAACCATTTGAACGTACCGTCCTTGCCAAACTCCAGCAGCATACCGGCTGATGTCTCCCATTTATTACCCGTTAAATAATCCCCTTTTTCCTCTGCCTCTTTGTTACCGCAGGCTGAAAGTGTAAAAAGCATAACACAGCTTACAGCGCAGGCAGCAGCTTTTTTTAAAGTTGAGAACATTTATTTTTCCTCCGGTTAAAAAAGTAACGCCTATGTATACACACAAGCGTTACAAATAATTTCGTATGGAGGCGCCACCCAGATTTGAACTGGGGATCAGGGTGTTGCAGACCCATGCCTTACCACTTGGCTATAGCGCCATTCTGGAGCGGATTACGAGGCTCGAACTCGCTACCTCCACCTTGGCAAGGTGGCGCTCTACCAGATGAGCTAAATCCGCATATTACTGGCGACCTGGATGGGAGTCGAACCCACGACCTCTAGCGTGACAGGCTAGCGTTCTAACCAACTGAACTACCAGGCCAGTAATGGTGGGAACAATAGGGCTCGAACCTATGACCCTCTGCTTGTAAGGCAGATGCTCTCCCAGCTGAGCTATGCTCCCGTTAAACCGCTGTATCTCTCAGCGACTTAATTATTATACTACACTTTTTTCTGTTTGTCAATACCTTTTTTGAATTTTTTTCAATTTTTTCGAAATTATTTTTTCAGCGCCCTTACCTCGTCAGGAGTGAACTGATATTTGTTGCCGCAGAAGTGACATTCCACGTCGATACTGTCCATTTCCTCAGCCATTTTTTCCAGCTCTTCATTGCCCAGTCCGGCAAGGATTCTTTCAGTGCGCTCCCTTGAACAGTCGCATTTATACACTGCCTCTGTGCTGTCCAGAATATTCGGCTCAAGACCGTCCAGCAGCATAAGGGCAATTTCCTCCGGGGATTTCTGACTGAACAAATCAGTCACCGATTTTATTCCGGCAACATTCTTCTCGATAGCGGAAATGCAGTTTTCATCGGCAAAGGGCAGCAGCTGTACCAGAAAACCTCCGGCGCATTTCACCGTAAGGTCGGGGTTTACAAGTACGCCCAGTCCACAGACTGTAGGCACCTGCTCGCTTGCCACAAAATAATTTGCAATGTCCTCCCCTATTTCACCGGACACTATGGGTACTGTTCCGGAGTAAGGCTCTTTGAGTCCTAAGTCCTTTGAAACTGTCAGTGTACCGTCCGTGCCGACTGCTCCGGCAACGTCAAGCTTTCCCACGCTGTTGAGCGGTATCTCCACCACCGGATTCTGCACATAGCTTTTAACATTTCCCATGCCGTCGGAAACCGCTATCAGAATTCCGGCTGGACCGTTTCCGTCAAGTTTAAGGCTTAGAGAATCCTCCTTGCCTTTAAGACCGTACCCCATCAAAGAGGCGGCTATGGTAAGGCGTCCCAGTGCAGCTGTTACCACTGCACTTGTCTTGTGTATTTTCTCTATTTCGCTTACAATATCAGCAGCGTCCAGTGCCATAGATACGGCAGATGCGTCCTTTGTAATTGCTCTTTTTAAAATTCCCATATTCTGTTATCTCCATTCAGCACGGCTTTCTCACCGCAAAAACTGCTCTCTGGGTAGTATCACATACCGGTCTCTCACTGTCGCCGTCACAGCACATAAGTATTTCAAAACCGGTTTGTTTCAGTGCGTTTTCCACGTCACTCAGCGGATAGGCATTTTCGCAGAAACTTTCCTCATATCTTGTGTACACACCGTTTTCCGGCACGAAAAAGTCAAGCTCTATCTTCACACGGCTTTCCTCACAGCTGTTCTGCCACACGCAGTAGACCTCATCTGTGTCATAAATAAAAGTATTGTCGCCCAGTATCATTTTATGCTTGTATTGCGTATTTATGTCAAAAATAAACAGTCCACCCGGCTCGCAGAAAAGGAATACCCTTTCAAAAACACGTTTCACGTCCTCAAAGCTGTCAAGGTGGTTAAGACTGTCAAGGGCGCAAATCGTCACGTCAATGGTACCGAACATATCCAGTTCACGCATATCCTGGCAGAGGTACTGTATATTCCGTCCGCTGTCAAACTTTTTTTCCATTGCAATTCCCAGCATTTCCGGTGAATTGTCAACAGCGATAACGTCATAGCCCAGAGCGTCCATCTGCTCCGACAGACTTCCTGTACCACAGGCAAGGTCGAGAAGAATCCCACCCTGTTTACCGCCGTATTTTCTGACAACGCAGTCAAAGTACTCCGCCCTTTTGGCATAGTCGATATTGCTTGTAAGGGTATCGTAATACTGTGCAAAGACGCCGTATGCCTTACTCATTCTTTTTCTTTTCCTTCATTCTGCTGAAAACGATATCATATCCGTCGCTGCCATAGTTGAGGGAACGGTTTACACGGCTGATTGTGGCAGTACTCGCACCGGTTGCACCCACGATATCGTTATAAACATGGTGTTCGCTGAGCATTTTTGCAACCTGGAGGCGCTGGGAGAGTGCTTTGAGTTCGAGGACGGTACACAAATCCTCAAAAAAGGCGTAACACTCCTCTCTCGTTTCAAGACACAGTACAGCGTCAAACAGGTCGTCCATTGCTTTATCCTTTAATTTATCGTTCACAGGCTGTTCCTCCGTTTTCTTTAGTACTTATATTTTAGCACATTACAATTTAAAAGTAAAGAGTGTTAAAGTAAAAAATCGTTAAAAAACCGTCAATCTCTCCAACCGAGCGAAAAATCAAAAGTTTCACAGTCACCCACGCCCGCCGAAGGTTGAGATAAAAGTTTCGCCAGCCTTTTCAAAGGCT
>CAMCMW010000040.1 GCA_945876155.1 uncultured Ruminococcus sp.
TGCTGCTGTCAATATATGAGCTATAAACAGGCTTTTCAGACCATTTGAGTTCCTTAACCACATCTGCAACAAAACCGCCTATCATTATGAGCTGTTTCCATTCAGGCAGGTCATCGTTGATGTAACTTTTAAAGGCTTTCAGCTTCTCAATTAAACTGTTGTTTGCCTGTTTATCATAAACTACTAAAACATCTTCTCTTTTAAGGTTATCCATTATTTTTACTTACCTCATTTTTCAGCATTTCAACCTCAGCTCTGAGCTTTGAAATTTCATCAACAGCTTTTCTTGTTCCCTTACTGTCTATGGGAATATCACCTATAGGGCTTGTCAATATAGGTGATTTAGCCTTTGCAAGCTGATGCAGCAGTTCCATTCTTTCATGCTTTATCTCACAAATAGTCAGATCCGCTTTTATCAAAAGTTCAAAGCAAGCCCAAAGTAAATGACGTTCTGTAAAAACCTCTTTATCCTCAAAAATGTATGCCGTGATTTCTCCTGTTTCTTCGTTCTCTATTGCACCCAAACCACTCAGCAGCTTTTCAACAAAGCAGTGTACTTCGTGTTCGTAGTTGAGCTGTAAAAAACATTTTTCTAATTCAGCATAAGTGGTTTTACGAAAAGCTGAACTTTTGAGAAGTCCTAATGCATGGTCACTGTCTTGATTTTTAAACTTAATTACTTTCGATCCTTTTCTATCATGTACTGTTATACTCGTTTTGAGCATTGTATAGCTCATAATCATTACCTCCATTCTAACTTGTGGACAGCCTGTCCACAAGTTAACATCTTGCAATCACTTCGTCTGCCAATGCAGTATACTCTGCACCAAGCTTTGTTCTGACTGCAATTACATCTCCTGATTCTGCCGCTTTTGCCGCTTCCACACTGCGATGGATAACCGATTCAAATAAATCGTTTTTATAACGTTCAGAAAGCTTTGCAAGGGCGTTTCTGCTGATGGTCGTATTATCTGCCATAGTTGGAAGAATGCCACTCAGACGAAGCACAGGATTGATTGTAGAGCGAATTTGCTGATACAATCCCATCAGTGAATCAAGACCGTCCATAGAAAACTTCTGAGTTTGCACTGGTATCAGCATTTCGTCAGCTGCTGCCAAAGCGTTAATGAGCAGTACGCCCAGAGACGGCAGACAGTCAATCAAAACAAAATCATAACCATTTGTAATCTCCGGCAGAAGAATACGTTTGACAATACCCTCTCTCGCTAAAGCGTTAATCATCATCATTTCTGCATTTGCAAGGTTAATATCAGATGGTATGTAATCCAGATGATGTTTTTCATTCCGGCGAACTGCCTGACGAATCATATCTGATTTGACAGCAGATCTCATAGCTGTTTCGGAAATAAGATTTGTCATAGTCGGTTTTTCATCTCCCTGAAATCCAAGATATTCAGACAAATTTGCTTGTGGGTCTAAATCTACAAGTAAGACTTTCTTCCCTTTTCCTGACAGAGCAGCAGCGAGATTAAATGCAGTAGTGGTTTTACCGACGCCGCCTTTCTGATTGCTGATTGTGATAATTCTTGTCATGAGAATCACTCTCTTTCCTTTTTGTTATCATTCACCAACTATAAATCATTGATGAATTATTACGGCGGGGCTTGTGACCGCTCTTAGCCGCATTACCGGAACGCTCTGACCGTTCCGTCACTCTGCTTATGTTAATTCTCAGCGAAAAATCTTTGCCATTGCTTCGTTTTAATCACTCCACCAGAAACACCTTTGGCTTTCTTCAGTTGATTTGGTGTATAAGAGAAAATGCCATCGTTATTTATGATAAGTATTTTCTTGAAATGACCTGCCCTGTAGAAAAATAACGAAGCGTTTCTGCGTTCCAGATAATACAAACCGTCGTCAATTTTTCCTTCATTGAGATTGACTTCAATTCTTTCGCCGTCCATAAGACAAATAATGTCCAATAAGGCTACATATTTACTCAGGAGTGGTTTGTATAAGCTTTCATAAAAGTCATCTCTCATAAATTCCTTTATAGTTCTCATGTTATTTATACTCCTCATTCTTTATTAATTTGCCATTGATATAATTTTACACATGATTTTTATCTCCTTTGTTTTTATTGTTATTTGAGTTCGCCATTGGCGAATTATCACGACGGGGCTTGTGACCGCTCTTAGCCGCATTACCGGAACGCTCTGACCGTTCCGTCACTCTGCTTATAATACAACCTTTTTTGTAGCATGGAACATTTCAAGATAAAGAGTACTGTACTGATATATAAGTGTGTATTCATCTTCACCGTCATTATCAAAGCCTTCCAGAACACGTTTACAGCTGTATGTTATTTTTGAATTAGCTGCTTTTCGGCAGTATTCTTCACACAGTTCCTTTACCTCATCAAAATTCTGTGCATATCCGATTATTTCATATCCTCTGTGAACAGCATAAAGTGCAATTGCTTTCATTATTTTACCTCCGTTAGTGTTTTACTGTAATTATATTATATCAAAGGTTGGTGCTAATGTCAAGGTATAATAAATAGCTTTGTAAATTATTCCAATTATTGTGTATTTTTATATGGTTTTATGCACGTTTCTTACAAATAATAAATGTAATTTGACTTCATTGCTAAAGTGTGATATAATAAATTAACATCAATTTTAGATATAACAAGCATAGGGAGAAGCTTATGGAAAAAATAATGATATGTCAGTCTTGTGGAAAAGAATGTGAAAGAACGTCAAATGTACAGAAATACTGTGAAGAATGCAGAATAAAAAAACAGGTCGAAAGAAATTCTGCCTATAGAAAAAGAAAAGAAGATGGAACTGTCAGCGGTCTGGGTACAAAAGCTGTTTGTCCTGCCTGCGGAAGTACTTTTGAAAAAAATTCAGGCAACCAAAATCTTTGTTCCGATTGTGTACGTAAAGGTGTTACATTAAAACAAAGAAAGCTGTCTGAACTTCCGGAGAATGAAAAACACGAAATATATTTAAAAAATACGCAGATTCAAAATAAGCTTTATGACAGAATATCTGTGTATATTCCTAAAGGAAAAAAAGAGCAGCTGCAGGAGCTTTCAAACGCTTTTGAAATGAGCCTGAACTCCTTTGTAAATCAGGCAATTGAGCTTTATGAGCAACAGCTCCGCTCAGAGCTTGAGACCAACAAAAAGTAAATACTTGTACGGCACAGGTTATCAATGCCTGTGCTTTTTTCTTTTCAGCCAGCCTTTATTCCAGATCGTTCTTTTTCTTTTGCTTATGAATATTGTGCTGACTGCGGAAATAATCATCAATTGCCTGACGTGCATAATCAATGTCTTTCAGTTCTGCTTTTACCTCTTTATATTCAGCATTGGATTTATCACGCTTTGCTATCATTTCATTTCTATTTTTGACAAGCGTTTCTTCACTTGGTATTTTGCCGTCAGGGTATTTTTCTTTAAGCTTTGTTCCGGCAGTTTTGTATTTGTCAATTTCATCAGAAAATTTTTCAGCATAGCTTTTCTTTTTTCTATCCGGTAAATTTTTCATTTGCTGTATAATTGGTTTGTGCTTTTGAAAAATACGCAAAGCTTCAATCGTTTCTGAAACCGAGTTAATTTCCTTTTGCAGTGAGTTCAATTCCTCAACCAGTTCCGCACGGTGCATTGAAGCTGAAATTGCTGCCGATTTAACCTTATCTGTGCTTTCAATATTGTATTGCGTAAGGATATTAATTACTCTGGATGCTTCTTTCATATTCTGAATATCTGCCCATCGTTCCAGACCTTTTGATTCCTGAAATTTTTCATTACTGGTATCAATAATTTTTGTTTTGGGCTTATATGCAATTGCCGTTTCTCTATGTCGTTTGAAGTTTTCAATACGCTTTTTTATTTGAGGAGTTTCATAATACCAGCCTAATATTTTTGCACGGGTAAATTTTTCTTGCCCATCCATACGAAATTTCAAATCAATTTTATGGTCTGGATTATAAACAACCTTGATATTGTTCTCTCGGCATTTTTCTAAAAAATCTTCAAAGCTGTCACTGCGCATAATCTGACAGTCTATTTCATATTTGAGTTTTGTTTTCCACGAAAGTCCCTTTTTATCCTGCGACCATTCATACCATTTCTGACCTTTTCCGAGTTCGGGATTTTCAATTACGGAAAGATTATGTTCTCTGCATAATTCATCGCTTATGTTGCGGATTTTTTCAAATAAAAGATTTTGCTTTCCTCTGTCGGACAGATAATTCAGAGTTAGTCCGTTAATCATATTTACATTATTAACGATGATGTGATTATGAATATGCTGCTTATCTGTATGAGTGGCAATTACAAACTGATATTCACCCTTGAAAAGTTTTTCGCAAAGCTCTAATCCTATACGCATAGCTTCTTCCGGAGTAGTTTCGCCGGGTGCAAAATTCTGATGAATGTGCCGTGCAAGAACGGTACTTCTGCCCGTTCCGAGTTTATTCCGGACATTATCAAACATAACAGCTGCTTCCTTTGGGTCATTGGAACAAGCATAATTTGCAACGAAAAAACCTTTATCAGTTTTTTCAGGATTTATAATATACTCTAAAGCTGCTGCTTGCGTAGAGTAGATTGAATGGACAGAAGTTGTTGCCATACCATGTTTACCTCTCTTTCAATTTCCTGAAAAGTTTCTTTATTTAAACTAATTCCGGCAGATAAAACACTGAGTTTATGGGAAATATCCGAAAGCAGTAAATTAATATTTTTCAATTCTTCATCACTGTTCTGAATCAGCATATCATTGACAATTGCCTGTCTGAAAAATTCACTGATAGAACTACAGCTTGATTGTATATAACGCATTTCAATAAGTTTACTTTCTTCCTCGTTTGCAAGAAAACGATACATTTTTGTTCTCTTATCTTTTTTCATATGATAATTCCTTTCTCCTATCAAAAATGAATTTCTGAAATTTTTTCCTGTAATGCACAGAGCTGTTTTTGCATTTCGTCAGCACACTTTTTCAGTTCATTTATATCCTCTGAATAAATGCGGTTTGAAGAATGATAACGCATAGCTATCTGATTGATATTATTAGCTGCTCCGCTGACAGATTTATATATTTTCAGCAGCACTTCTTCAGGAAAATTCACGCCTACTCCGTACAATGTCATTCTGCGAATAAATGCGCTCATACTTCTGCAATGTGCAAGTTGGCATTTGTGTTTTATCACTGCAAGTTCTTCTGCGGTCACTCGAAATTTCAGGTTATATCTTCTGTTGTTTTCCATAATTTCCTCTTGATGTTTTCACAATTTAAACATATAATTTTCTCGCCGTTTAATCGGCGATTTTTATTTTAGTTATGCTTTGCAAAACTAAAGTTTTGCCGAAAGGCAATTTGGGGTCTTAGGGGTTTTCCCCTAACAAGCAAGCCCTGATTTTTTCAGGGCGGTGACATTTGTCCCACAAATGTCGATGCTTGCTATTCTGGAAAACCGCCTTTTGCGGTTTGTAGAATATTCGCAGTGCTGCTGCACTGCTTCTTTCATGTATACATGAATTTTCTTTCCGGAACGGAATTTATTTTAAAAAAACGCCTTCTACTTATAAAGTGAAAAAAGACTGTTTTTTCGTGTTTTTTCTCTGCTATCAGAAAAAATTTCACAAGATTATCACATTTGGGTTTCGTGATATAATAAATTGATGTAACGCTTTACATACAGCTGTGCTTGCAAAAAAGAAAATAGATTAACATCAGGCAAAGTTATACAAATCGGAATTTTGATTTCAGAAAGGAGCTGAGTAAAAAAATATTAATTTCGTTTTTTAGCTGTATGTAATTGCAATTGAGAACCGCAGCGTATTAGCTTTTACTGTTGCAATCATTTTTCATGTCAGGAGGAGCATTATGCTTGCAAAAACAAAAAAGACAGCTCTTTATGCAAGGCTGTCAAAAGATGATTTAGAAGATGCGGTCAGCAATAGTATAGTCAATCAAAAATTCATGCTTGAAAAATTTGCAGAAGAACACTGCTATTACAATACAAAATTCTATGCAGATGACGGATACACTGGAGTGAATTTTAATCGTCCTGCTTTTTCAGAAATGATTGACGATATTCACAAAGGAAAAATTGAAAGAGTAATAGTAAAGGACTTTTCACGACTCGGAAGAAATTATATAGACTGTGGCAGGTATGTTGATTATGAATTTGCAGCACACAATGTACAGTTCATTTCAATTGGAGAGAACTTCGATTCTGAAAACGGTGACAGAATCATGATGGGATTATTCAATCTCATCAACGAACTTTATGCACAGGACATTTCCAGAAAGCAAAGAGCTGCTATACGAGCAAAAGGAGAAAGCGGCAAGCACATTACAACCAGACCTATATTCGGTTATAAGTCAGATCCGGATAATAAGTATCACTGGATTGTTGATGAAACTGCTGCCGCAGCGGTCCGTTATATTTTTGAATTGTATCTCAGTGGTCACGGATTTGCAGAAATTGCTGATATACTTCATGACAAAAAAATTCTTTCTCCCAGTGCTTATCGTGGTAAGATACGCAAAGGGAGTAAAATTGAAAAAGACCCTTACATATGGAACAGCAGTACGATTGCAAATATCCTGTCTAAACAAGAATACTGTGGTGACACTGTGAATTTCCGTACAGAAAGAAAATCATATAAAGATAAGCGTGTAATCGTGAAACCGGAAGAAGAATTAGTTATCTATTATGATACCCAGACTGCTATTATTGAACGCAGTGTTTTTGCGCATGTTCAGGAAAAACTTTCACAAAAGAAGAAATACACAAGAAATAAGGTCAGACCAATTCTGGACGGAAAGATTTTTTGTTATGACTGCAAAAGCCGAATGTACCTTATGAGGAAAAAGAAAAAATCTGGAATTTACAATGTGTATGTATGTAACAGCTATCGTAAAAAGATTAGCTGTACATCACATTATGTTCCGGAACATTTGATTTTTAAGGAATTAAAAAATAAGCTTTGTTCCATATTCGCAGAATACGAAAAGGACGGTAAAGCTTTTTTGAAAAAACTGCGTTACATGATTCGTACAAAAAATTCTTCTGAAATAATGACGGCTCGAAAAAGTCTGAAAAATATTGAAAATCGGATTTGTGAATTAAGTGATCTAAAAAAATCAGCATATGCAGACAAACTGCACGGGAAGATTACCGAAGAATTTTTCAATTCCATTATGTTCAGTACCGATGAAGAAAGTATACGGCTGAAAAAGGAATATGACGAATGTCAGAATATATTAGAAACAACTGAAGAAAAAGCAAAAGGTTCAGAACTGTTTTATAGAAAATTAAGCAGTTATAATAAAGATGATATTGAAGAGATTTCTGAAAAACTGATTTCCGAATTAGTAGAACGCATAGAAATTCATGAGGGTGAAAAAATCGGAAACAGTAAAAAGACTGTTCAGATGGATTTTTATTTTATTGGAATTGAAAACATACTCTAAAAATAAAATTTCATAGAACATGATATCTTCAATTTTCTTATGAAAAAACAATCCCAATACAGCATACCAGAGTAAATAAGATGCTGTACTGGGTTTTTATGGCGAACAAGAAAAAATATGGCAATTGATTTTTTCAGAAAATGTGATATAATGTAAATATAACCAAATCAACCTGTCTGCATAATAGACGGAGGTCGAAATGCAGACAAATAAAATTTCATGGTCGGTTTATGCTGATATGTATGTTTGGGAAAAGGAGCAAAGCACACAAAGTGCAGAGAATTACAGACAAATCTTGCTTAATTCGCTTAAAATTGCAATGGATATATATAAAATGCGGAATCCGGCAGGATATGAACTTATCTCTGAATTTTACTTAGGTGAAAAGATAACCTTTGCAGAATTGGGCAGACGACACGGTATAGCCGTATCTACTGCATATGAAAAGCTTTTCCGAAACATTCAGAAACTTCGTAAACTGACGTTTGAAATACTTGACAATGAGATTTATTCCAGTGTCAGTGTAAAAAATACCAAAAAATCGTAAAAAGCACTTGATTTTGTTATGATTTTTTCGTATAATATTTATGTAG
Organism: uncultured Ruminococcus sp.; assembly: GCA_945876155.1. Taxonomy (GTDB): domain Bacteria; phylum Bacillota; class Clostridia; order Oscillospirales; family Ruminococcaceae; genus Porcipelethomonas. The sequence continues at coordinate 8,054 of CAMCMW010000040.1, forward strand.
AAATTGGCAACTTGAAAAATGAATAGAGAAACGCTTTATTTTAATTATTTCTAAACGGTTAAAAAATGCTGTAATACTTGATTTAAATATGGAAAGTAGTGTATAATAAAGTTGAAATCATATCTTCCTGTCTGTATGAAACGAGGTAAGAATTATGCAGACAGAAAAAATAACGGCATTATACGCAAGATTCTCCCATGATGAATCTTCGTCCGGACAGGACAGCAATAGTATTACACATCAAAAGGAACTGTTGGCTGAATATGCAAATACGCACGGTTTTATCAATTATCGCTTTTACGTTGATGACGGTTATTCAGGAGTAAATTTTGAAAGACCTGAATTTAAAAGGTTGATTGCCGATATGGAAAATGGATTGATTGGCACGATTATTGTAAAAGATATGTCACGTCTTGGAAGAAATTATCTTATGGTCGGACAATACACAGAGATTATTTTTCCTGAAAATGATGTCAGATTTATCGCAATAAGTGACAACGTTGATTCAGCAGAGGGATTGAGTGACCTTATTCCATTCAGCAATCTGATTAACGAGTGGTATGCAAAGGATATCTCTAAGAAAATGCGTGCAATGATGCAGCAGAAAGGCAATTCCGGAAAACATTTGTCAAGTACCCCTCCTTATGGTTATAAAAAGGATCCAAGTGACAAGGAAAAATGGATTATTGACGAGTATGCAGCTGAAGTTGTAAGGCAAATTTACGAAATGTATATTTCCGGAAAAGGAATGTCTAAAATCGCCGATTTTCTGAGTGATGAAAAAATTTTGCGTCCTTACGCATATAAGTATAAAATAGATGGTGACAGCATCTATGACTGGCGTGATGATACTGTCAGATCAATTCTGACTAATCAGGCATATTGCGGAGATACGGTAAACTTTCGATTTCACAGAGTTTCCTATAAAAGCAGTCAGATAGTGAAAAATCCGCCGG
>CAMCMW010000041.1 GCA_945876155.1 uncultured Ruminococcus sp.
AGTTCTACTGTAAAAGCCGGTCAGAATGCTGTAGTAAATATTAACGGCGTTACGGTTGAGAGAGCAAATAATGACTTTACATACAACGGACTGACAATTTCTCTCAAATCAACAACAGGTTCTTACGAAACCAATGCTGACGGTTCATTCGTTGAAAACAGCGACGGAACAATAAAGGCAGCTGCCGGAACAATTGAAAATAAGGCAGAAGTTTCAACTTCAAGAGACGTTGACAAGATTGTAGATACTCTTAAATCATTCGTAGAGGACTACAATACGATGATTGAAAAGCTCAACAAGTATACTCACGAAGACGCCTCCTACAAATCCTATGCTCCGCTTACAGACGCCCAGAAAAAGGAAATGACCGAAAAGGAAATTGAACTCTGGGAGGAAAAAGCAAAAGAGGGTCTGCTCAGAAACGATAAAGATGTTTCAACATTCCTGAGTGATATGCGTTCTGCAATGTATACAAATGCAGGGTCAAAGCTTGTTCTTTCAAATATCGGAATCAATTCAAGCTCACAGTGGTCTGACTACGGAAAACTTTCCATTGATGAAGATAAACTCAAAAGCGCTCTCCAGACAGACGCTGAAAGTGTCAAGGAACTTTTTGTAGGTGAAAACGGTCTTGCAACAAGGCTTAATAAAATCTGTGACAAGGCAGCAAGCACAAGTTCAGGAAGTCCTGGTGCGCTTGTCTCTCTCGCCGGTGTTGCGGGCAAGGGTACTGAAAAGAATAATACTATTCAGACTCAGCTTGATTCTATTGCTAAGAAACTGGAATCACTTAAAATGGTTTATGAAAACAGAAAAGAAAGATACTGGAATCAGTTTAATGCAATGGAAACAGCATTGGCTAATATGGATTCTCAGAGCTCATGGCTCAGCGGTATGATGGGATGATAATTGGAAGGGGAAATTAAATGCCAGCAGTTAATCCTTATGAAGAATATAAAAAGCAGTCAATTATGACAATGACTCAGGGTGAACTCGTTGTACAGCTGTTCAGAGGCTGTTCAAAGAGACTGAATTTAGCTGTTTTGTATATGGAAGAAAGCAATACCGAAAAAGCAGAGGAATCACTTTATAAAGCACAGCGAATTTTAAACTATCTTAATGCGTCCCTTGACAGAAGTGTTGAGATTTCTTCCAATTTACACGCTTTGTATGACTATTTCATAAGAATGGTCGTAAAAGCTAAAATCAAAATGGATCCTGAGATTGTAAAGGAAATTATTCCCATGGTTGACGGTCTTGGAGATTCTTTTCAGGAAGCTGAAAGAATTGTTCACAAAAAGTAATGTTTATCCGGTTCATGCTGAGTGGACCGGATTTTTTTATTTCTGAACTTGACAAATAACTGATTTAGTGTTAAAATTGAAAATGGTTATTAATTTTGGTTTGATGGAGTGAAAATAATGCGTCCTTCTGATTATAAAACAAGGCAAAAAGAAAAGATACTGAATTTTCTGAAAGAAAACAGCAATTAACACGTTACTGCCGCTGAAATCATTTCCTACCTGAGCGGTGGGGAAGAGTCGGTTGGTTCTGCGACGGTTTACAGGTATCTGGACAAGCTAGTGAGCAATAATATAGTCCGGAAATACTACCTGGACGAAAAAACTGGTGCGTGTTATCAGTTTGCTGAAAATAATCAGGAATGCCACGAACATTTTCACCTTAAATGTGTGGAGTGCGGCAGATTGTATCATATTGACTGTTCATATATGAAATTCCTCAGCGGACATATTTTTGAACATCATGGTTTCAAAGTGGATAATTCAAAGACTGTTTTATATGGAAAGTGTGATGAGTGTGAAAAGAAGAATAAATAGAATAATTTCGGTAATTGTTTCAGCTGTGTTTTTTTGCCTGTTTACCGCCTGCGGAAGTGAAACCGCTGAGGACGCCGGCAAGCTGAAAATCGTTGCAACACTGTTTCCCCAGTATGATTTTGCCAGGCAGATAACCGGTGATAAGGCTGATATCACACTGCTGCTGACTCCGGGTTCTGAAAGCCATACCTACGAACCAACTCCAAAAGACGTTTCCAAAATCCAGCAGGCAGATATTTTTCTTTATATCGGCGGTGAATCTGAGGTGTGGGTTGACGATGTGCTGAAATCGGCGCAGAATAAAAATCTTAAAACTGTCAGACTGATGGACTATATTGACCCTGTTGAAGAGTCCCACGAAGATGATGACCATAATCATGAGGCTGCGGAATACGACGAACACATTTTTACATCTCTGAAAAACTCGCTGATTTTGCTGGACGAAATTTGCAGTGCGATTTGTGAAGAGGATAAGGAAAACGAAGATACCTACAAACGCAATGCTGAGTCTTATGCCGAAAAAATATCCGAACTTGATGAAAAGTTTACTGACTTGATAAATAATTCCGCAAGAAAAACCGTTGTGTTCGGCGACAGATTTCCCTTTGCTTATTTTGCAAAAGATTACGGTCTGGACTGTCATGCTGCTTTTTCCGGGTGCAGTTCGGAAACTGAGGCAAGCTCTGCTACCATTTCCTCGCTTATTGACATAGTGAAAAAGGATAACGTACCGACTGTTTTTTACATTGAATTTTCGTCCCAGTCGATTGCGGACAAAATCGCCGGAGCAGCCGGAGTAAAGACTGCACTTCTCCATTCCTGCCACAACATTTCAAAGGAAGACCTTGAAAAGGGTACAAGCTATGTGGACTTAATGACGCAGAATTACCAGAATCTTTCGGAGGCGCTTAACTAAATGATTGATGAATTACTATCTATGATGACGCCGGAATTTGTAAGCTATATCCTTATTCCGGCGCTTATCGGCGGTGTTGCTGTAACTCTTTGCTCTGCACTGCTTGGCGTGAGCCTTGTCCTCAAACGCTATTCAATGATAGGGGACGGGCTTTCTCATGTCGGATACGGCGCACTTTCGGTGGCGGCGGTAATGAATCTTGCACCGCTTAAAGTTGCACTGCCGGTTGTAATAATTGCGGCATTCATACTGCTGAGAATGAATGATAACAGCAAGCTGAAAGGGGACTCGGCAATAGCAGTCTTTTCCACAACTGCTCTTGCAATAGGAATACTTGTTTCGTCAAAGGCTGGTCTAACAAATGATGTCAGCCACTATATGTTCGGCAGTATACTGGCAATGGACCACGACGACGTGATACTGAGTGTTGTACTGTCCGTGCTGGTGCTTATTACGTTTATCGTGTTTTATGACAAGATTTTTGCCGTTACCTTTGATGAGACCTTTTCAAGGGCATCGGGAATGAAGGTAAACTTTTACAAAATGCTCATAGCACTTCTGACTGCTGTAACGGTAGTACTGGGAATGATGATGATGGGAGCGCTGCTCATATCCAGCCTGATAATCTTCCCGGCTGTAACCTCCATGAGACTGTTCCGGAGTTTCAGAGCGGTTGTGATTTCATCAGCGACGGTTTCGGTAGTATGCTTTCTGCTGGGATTTTTCATTTCACTGCTTTTCGACACAGCACCGGGAGCGAGTGTTGTAATAGTCAATGTCACAGTATTTCTGCTGTTTTCCCTTATCGGTTTTCTCCGCAGTCTTGGGAAAAAAGCCTGATTATGTATATCGGAAACACTGCAAATGTGTTTCCGTAAATTCTGTTACTGGGGTTTTAAATTTTTCGAATCATTTCGGGGTGTGTCCTGGGCAGCGGTACTGCTTTCTGCCGAAACTCTGTAGGAAATGATCTGAGGGTTTACAGTTTTGGGAATGTAAATTTTTGTCTTTTTTTCGCAGTGAACTTTTCTCGCCATAATATTAAGCGCTCCTTTTAATTTATTATGTTGCCTTGCACATCCGCTTACTTCGTAAGCTCCGTGCATATCGGCTGATAGTAAACAAAAAAACGTTTTTTGTTTACTATAATTACATTAATAGTATGATTTACAGGAGCGATTTTATTTCATGCAAAAAATGAAAATTTTTTGGAGGTTGTGTTGAAAAATATAAAATTGATTTCAGTAATTTTAAAAGGGTATGCAGTCCTTGTATTTGCAGAAATACTGTGCCTTTTTATTGATTTGACACTGGCTTTTTCGGGTTCGGTGCTGTTCAAGGTGATTTCGGTATTCTGCACAAGCGTTATTTTTATCGGTCTGATATGCAATTACGCCTACAATACGGCTAAAAACGACCTGGTAATTCAGCGCAGACTGAATGTCAAGCTGCCGGTATACAGATGCTTTGCGGCGGGAGGCTTTCTGTCACTGCCTTATATTGTCTTGTGGGTAGTTCTTCTTTTGACGAGAAATGGTTTTTATAAAGCGTACAAGCTGATAAACGGTCAGTTTCTCCAGCTTTACAATCTGCTTGACAGTGGGACTGATGCAAGCTCACTCAGTTTTTCCAGTTTGATTATTATGCTTTTGCTGACGATTGTACCGTTTATCTCGTTTGTGATTGCCTACAAGCTGACTTATAACGGCGTTGATGTGGAGAGTATACAGTATAAAAAATAAAAAAGAAAAAGTCAGGAGAATTTTCAAAAAAACTCTTGACTTTTTTTATTAATAGTGATATAATAAACTTTACTCAAAAGATAATACGCCCATTATACTTTCTATTATATTATAGCACACTTTAAGTCAGATGTCAATAGCTAAAGTAAACAAATTTCAGGAGGTTATTTTATGGATTTTGGGTTAATGACGCTTTTTCAGTCGGATAATAATTCAATTGAGAAGGTAAAATCAGAAATACTGGATACAAATGTAAAGTCTGCTGAATATGGACTGATGCTTTCGGAACAGGATGCTCAGATGATTCTGACCGCTGATAATGACGCTTTGTCTGAATAGGACAGAATCTGTTTTGGTGAAAGTCTTGCGCCAAAAATTATTGAAAAGTTCATGCAAAGCTCGTATATTGCACCGTCTGAATATGCTGAAACCATTGCTGAGCTGATTGATATTTTTTATGAGGTAAAGGAGGAGAGCTACGACCTTCTGACAGATGAGGATATCATTGACGTCATGTACAATTTTTTTGAAAATGAAAGCGGAGGCAGTCTTGAAGTCCTGAGAAACCGTGATATGGAGGAGCTTTGCAGGGCTGTCAGAAACAAGGCAAACAGGATAGGTTAAGACAATAACGGAGGGGTTTACATGAATAATCTTTCTTTGCAGAATCCGGTTTTTGAAAAAGAAATTGACGTGCAGAATTACACGTTGGACATACTTTCAAGGTGTTCTGCCTGCGGAATAATTCCCGAAGAAAAGCTGTACAAGATACGCAGTGGACTTAACAGCGAATTCACCGAAACAGCCGAACAGTTCACAAAACGTGCAAGCAGTTCCGTTTCAAGGAAAAAAGCAGAACTTCTCTATTCATCTGTATTGTACCGGTCGGACGTGTACCTGCTTAGTCTGAGGTCTGTAAATAAGGCGGTGGAGGCGCTTAAAGCACTGCCGATTGAAATGATTTTAAAAGAGGGTCAGCAGATTATTCTGTCAATGTATGATGAAAACGTACATATTTTCCAGGAGGCAAGAAAGAACAGACTGAATGTCCCATGCCATGAATATAATGAGACCATGGGAAAAGCCTTTGACGATTATTTCCGGAATTACTCAGCAAGGTTTGACGCAAGAAACTGCTGTAATTCCATTGACTATCCTCTCCTGAACATTCCGGCGTATGAAATAAAATGGCAGGGAGTGATGTTTATACATGAGTATTACACCGGTCTTATGCTTGAAAATAAATTCTGCAAGCTGTTTGACGAGAGCGAAATGAAATATCTGCTTGAATGTTACGGCAGGACATACGGCTGCAATTATGGCGCACTGCTTTTCAATATTGCGGAAGTTCTGCTGAATAATGTTTTTGCGTCGGCGGTACTTGAAAAGCCGTTCGGTCTGGTGATTACGGAAAATGATGTGACTGAATTTGAAAATATGTGCCGCCAGCTTTCGGAGGAATCTCTTAACAGAATGATAAGTGACGCTTTCGTTGCGTATCAGCCGAACATAAACGATAACAATATGTATCACTATCTTGAAAAGCATATTCCCATTTTTTCAAAAGAGATTACAGTAAGGCTGGAGAACAACAGCAATTTGAATAATTATCTGACTATATATAGATAAACACAAACGCACATAAGCGAGTACAAGCTTATGTGCGCTTTTTTCGTTATTCTTCTTCCAGTATCTGACGTGCTTTTTCGTACTTTTCTTTCCAGTGCGCTCTTTTTTCCTCAGACACAGAATTACAGTCGGCAATACGGTTCTGGTCGGAATTGTGTGCCAGGTCAGCAAGCTTGACTGCTTTTGCCACCGGATTTTTCTTAATTGCTCTGATATAATCAAAGTAGCTGGTATGACTGTCGTGAGTCAGCAGCTGTACAGCCTCTGTGACCTGGGGCGGAAACTCAGATTCAAGCTGTTCTATGGTTATTGGGGTATCCTCCACAACGTCATGGAGAAGTGCCGCACAGACTGTAATTTCGTCAGTCATCTGCTCAGCAAGGTGATAAGGGTGGAAGATGTAAGGGACACCGCCGGGATCAAGCTGACCGTGATGTGCATCGTAAGCAAGTTTCATTGCCTTTTTTGTAAGACTGGTATAAATCATGGGCTGACTTCTTTCTCTTTGGAATACTGTTTCCACCACTGTTCTTTCTGGACGCAGCTCATTTTCTCCCATTCTTCCGCACGCTTGTCGATTTCGTCAAAGGTTTCGTCAAGGTAAAAGCAGTAGCAGTCATCGCCGTTATCGTCCTTCATAATACTCGGCTGTTCTTCAAGACTGCCGTAAATATACTCATGTCTTATCATATTTTCAAAACTTGTATAATCCATGAGATGATTATTATAAACCTTCATATTACCGTATGCCTTAGCAAGCTTTTCAGCGATAGCGTCATAATTGCCTGCTTTTTTTGTCAGGAAAAGTTCCTTGATTATCATAGACAAGTTCTTATCATTGATTTTCAGGGTCACTTCATCACCAGTGTGGCTTATCTTTTCAAGGGAAACGTCAAAGTTTTTGATGATGTAAGCCAGTTCAAGGATAGTCTTGTCTGAATAACCTCTTTCACAGGTTCCGCCGGACACGAGGTAGTCAGTGCTTACGTTAAAGGCTTTTGCAAGTTTTTTGAGGTTTATGGCTGTTGGTACGGTTTTTTTGTTGACATAAAGTCTCAGCGTCTTTGCGTCAATACCGATGTCCACCGCCGCCTTGTTTATGCTGATGCCTTTTTCTCCGAGAAGTCGGTTCAGCATATTGGAAAAGTTTTTCATCCACTCGTCCTTTTCGAGCTTTTTGTCTTTTTCGTCCTTTTCGTACTTTGATTCGATATTGCTCATAATTCATTTTCCTTTCTTTTTTTGATATCGGGAATTTATTCCGGGGCAATTATTCCGTTGCGAAACAGAGAATGCTGTGATAAAATAAAGATACGGACAAAATCGCCTTGCGCTTGCGGAATACTTTCACTAATATTATACAAGATGTTCCTTAACTTGTCAAGAGATTTCCGGAAAAATATTTTATTAACGAAAAAGGAGGAGAAAAATGCTAAAACACAAGCATTACATGGATATCCAGAATATGAATTACGAAATCGGGGTTAAGTTTCACGAGGGCGATGATATCATCATTCAGGAAAAGATTGACGGTGCAAACGCAAGCTTTCAGTATAATATTGAAGAGGACTGCATTGACTGTTTCAGCAGAAATCAGCCTCTTACGCCGGAAAACGACCTCAGAGGATTTTATCAGTGGGTTCAGAAACTTGACAAAAACAAGGTGCATGAGGTGCTGGGGGATAGTCTGAGAATGTTCGGGGAATGGCTGGTAAGTCACACTGTGGAATACCCGGAGGAGTGTTACAACACGCTGTACTGCTTTGATGTGTTCGATATGGAAAAGCAGTGCTATATGCCCCAGGGAGAGGTTAAGGAGATTGCTGAGAAACTTGGGCTGAACTATGTTCCGGTTTTTTTCGAGGGTAAGTTTACAAAGTGGGACGACTATATGCCGCTGGTTGGAAAGACTGCTCTTGGCGGTGAAATCGGGGAAGGCATTGTAATCAAGGACATGAGTACACTTGGTGACGAAGTGGTTTACACCAAAATCGTACACGAGAAATATCTTGAAGTAAAATACAAGCCTAAGATGAAAAAGCAGAGGAAAGAGGACCTGGAAAAAATCCGTGAGCGTGAACGTCTGACGGAGCTTGCAAAGACTATTGTAACAAGGCAGAGAGTGGAAAAACTTTTGTATAAACTGGTAGATGAGGGTATTCTTCCGGAGGACTTTTCCGGTAAAGACATGAAAACCATTATTCATAATCTGCCGTCTGCTGTGTATTACGACTGTATCAAAGAAGAACCTGATACGGTGAATCAGATTGAAAATTTCGGGAAATATTCCGGTGCTGTTACCAAAGAGTATTTAAAGGAAATCCTTGCTGAAAGGGAAAAGAAAAATAAATAGTCCAGTGCTTGACAAAGTTTCAGAAATATGGTACAATAAGTAAAATCTTAAAAGGAGTACATGAAAATGTTCAGATTACATCATCATCACCATTATAGCTTAAAGCGATTGGAACTGTAAACTTTGTATTGGTTAAGTTGCAGGTACAACCGCTGTTTGTCGTGCCTGTGATGATGAGAAATGTACTTGATACGTCTTTTACCGTTGCAGGTGTTAATACTTGCAGCGGTATTTTTATTCAGAAAGGACGTATAAAAAATGAAACTTAAAGCAGTAAAAGGCACAAGAGATTATCTTCCCCGTGAGGCAGAGCTGAGAGAATACATGGAGCGTACAATTCTCGGGGTTTACCGTGAGAACGGTTTTCAGCGTATCATGACGCCGGCAATGGAGGACATAGAAAACCTTGATCAGAGCGACGGCGGAGATCACCTCAATCTTATGTTCAAGATAATGAAACGTGGAGACAAG
>CAMCMW010000042.1 GCA_945876155.1 uncultured Ruminococcus sp.
GTCAGCGGGCTTAGGACTTCCGCATTCAGAACAGAATTTAGCAGTATTTACCGCACCGCATGAGCATTTCCAGCTGTTTGCTGCCGGTGCAGACTGCTGCTGAGCTGCTGCCTGCTGCTGTGCCATTTGCTGCTGCTGACCCATAGCAAAAAGATTCTGTGCGTTCATGCCGCCTGCTGCCTGTGCCATGTTCATTCCCATAAAGCCGGTCATAGCACCGCCTGGATTGGACGCAGCTGCTCTCATAGCGTCTGCCTGTGCGCCCACCATAGCTGCACCAGCCATGTTTGCGTTTCTGAAAACTGCTGTTTTCTGCAGTTCCTTTATCATGTCCTCGTCTTCCTTAGGAGCGTTTACGGAGTTGATTCCGATAGAAACGATTTCAAGACCTCTCAGCTTCTGCCATTTTGCGTTAAGCTCATTGTTCATGGCGTCGCATAATTCCTGAGTATGTCCCGGAAGAGCGCTGTATCTTACTCCAAGTTCAGAAATCTTTGCAAAAGCCGGCTGGAGGGCATTGAGGAACTCAGTTTTCAGCTGGCGGTCAATGTTTTCACGGGTATAGTCTTCTGACACGTTTCCGCATACATTTGTGTAGAAAAGCATCGGGTCCATGATTCTGTATGAGAATACACCGTTGCAGCGTACAGAAATATCAACGTCCAGACCGATGTTTGTGTCAACAACTCTGAAAGGCACCGGATTTGGTGTACCGAACTTGTTGTCCACGAGTTCCTTTGTGTTGAAGTAGTAAACACGCTGGTCAACACCTGCGTCACCGCCGTATGTAAAACGTTTGCCGATAGTTTTGAAAGTGTTCTTGATACCCTGACCAAGACTGCCGCAGAAGAGGCTCGGTTCAGATGAAGTATCGTATGTAAATTCGCCCGGTTCAGCGCATATCTCAACGATTTTTCCGTTTTCAACGATTATCATGCACTGTCCGTCTGCAACAGCAATACCGCTGCCGTTTGTGATTACGTTGTCGTTTCCCTTTGTATTGGAAGAACGGTCAGAAACCTTTTTGTGTCCTCTTTTAACGAGTACATCATTCGGCAGTGCGTCACAGTAAATAAATTCTTTCCACTGGTCGGCAAGAGTTCCGCCGACAGAGCCTAAAGCGGCTTTAATAAGTCCCATAAAAATCTCCGTTTCTGCTGCATTGCAGCTTAAAAAAATTAGACGTAGTCTTATATGACAATTATATCATTAAACCGTTTAAAAAGCAATACTTTTCAGAGAATTTGTATAAAAAAATTATTTTTTTCAATCGATTTGGGAAGATATCTGTAAAATTGAAAATTTTTGTTGACTTGCACAGAATTTGTGATATAATTATAGTAAAGTCAGTAAGTTTATACATTAATATAATAATGCAAAGGAGCGTTAAATTATGAATAAAAAAGCATTTTACAATATGTCCTACGGTGTTTACGTCACCACTTCCACTGACAACGGCAAGCCTGTAGGGTGTATAACCAACAGCAACACCCAGATAACATCTTCTCCGGCAACAGTTTCAGTCAGTGTGAATCATGACAACTACACAGCAGAATGTATTGAAAAGTCCGGACTTTTCGGCTTTACAGTTCTGGCAGTTGATTCCGACCCGGAAATAATCGGAAAATTCGGTTTCTTCTCATCAAAGGATACTGACAAATTTTCCGGCTTTGAATACGATGTCAAAGAGGGGGTACCGGTTGTAGCCGACGGCTGTGCATACGCAGTTTGCAGGGTTATCGACAAGATGGAAACTTCAACCCACACCGTTTTCTTGGGAGAGGTAATCGACGCTGATACTCTCAAAAACAGCGAGCCTATGACCTACTCCTACTATCACAAGGTACTCAAAGGCAAGAGTCCGGAGAAAGCCCCAACTTACGTTGAGGACGCCGCTGATGAAACAGGCGCAAAGAAATTTGTCTGTGATGTGTGCGGATATATCTTTGAAGGGGACTCAGTTCCGGCTGATTTTAAGTGCCCGATATGCGGTGTTGACGCCTCACATTTTAAGGAACAGTGAAAATTTTAAGAATTTTTTGAAAAAAAGCTTGCAATTTCTCCGGATTTATGGTATGATATTAAAGCATTTAAAATCCGTAACGGTATATTTATGCCCTTACGAGAGTTTATGCCAGTAAAATGACATTAAACAGGGCAGTCCGCTGCCGCAGAATCCGGTATGCGTAAAGGGTTCGTAAAAAATGCGGTAAGAATGCCGGAAATCAGGAGGAATTTGAAATGAACGCATTGGAAATCATCAGCAACTCAAGCAAAAAGGCAGAAGTACCTGAATTTTCAGTAGGTGATACTGTTAAGGTTCACGTAAAAATCAAGGAAGGCGACAAGAGCCGTATCCAGGTTTTTGAGGGTACTGTTATTGCCAAGAAACACGGCGGAATCAGCGAAACATTCACTGTAAGACGTGTTGCTCACGGCTGCGGAATCGAAAGAGTCTTCCCGCTTCACTCACCTGTTGTTGACAAGGTTGAGATTGTAAGATACGGTAAGGTTCGCAGAGCTAAGCTCTACTATCTGCGTGACAGAGTTGGTAAGGCAGCTAAGGTTAAAGAGCAGATCAGGTAATAAAATGACATTTTGTTGCTGCGGCTTTAATGCCGCTGCAGCTTTTGTCTGCACAAGGGACGTTTAAGTCCCTTTTTTGCTATTAATTTATGAATCGAGGATGAAAGTATGGAAGGACAGCAGATTGAAGAGAAAAAAGAAGAAACTGTGCAGGAACCTAAGGATACTTTAGGCGATTTTATGGAAATCTGCGAATCGATTATTACATCAATATTCGTGGTTCTTCTTTTCTTTACATTTATATGCAGACCGGTTACTGTGGACGGCAGTTCCATGAACCCGACTCTTCTGGATAAAGATAAGCTTATTATGAGAACATTTTTCTACACTCCCAAGGCAGGAGATATTGTAATTGTAGAAAATGACGAATCCAACTACTTCAGCGGGGAAGGCAATTCTGAGCTTGTAACAGGTCCTGGTCTTGACAAAAGACTTATTAAGCGTGTTATTGCAACAGCTGGTCAGAAAGTCGATATAGATTTTGAAAACGGCATAGTTTATGTTGATGACAAGGCACTGTCTGAAAGCTATATAAAAGAACCTACATACCTCAATACCGGTGCATTTGATTACCCGATAACAGTTCCGGAGGGATATGTATTTGTAATGGGTGACAACAGAAATAATTCCACAGACAGCCGTGATCCTCACGTTGGTTTTGTTAAGGAAGAGGACGTTCTGGGTGAGGCTGTACTGAGATTTTATCCCTTTGAAACATTCAAGGTTCTTGACTGATAAAAAGTACGGGGTGCATATAAAATGAGTGACAATAAGATTCAGAGAGAGAGCCGTGAGGACGCTCTTGAGAGAATCCTTGCGGAAACTGCTAAAAATCCGTATACACCTAAAAGACCGGTGCGTCCGGCTAACCGACCTGCGGCAAGACCGGTTTCCCATGAAAAGCCTGCACCGCAGTCCAGTGATCCTCGTCCGCTGACGGAGGCTCAGAAAGCGGAAAAGGCTAAGGCAAGAGCTGCAAGAAAAATTGAGGAGATAAAGCGTTCAAATGAGCAGAATGAAAAAATTCAGCAGTTTGACGCTCCTGTGAATATCAGGTGTGAAAAGAAACCTGTAATAATTCCGGAAAAAGCGGTTAATACTGATATAAGACAGCCGGAATATATACAGTCAAACGAGATATCAGAATCAGAGAAATTTACCCTTGATGATATCCTTGGTCTGATTGAAGATGCAATTGCAGTGATACTTATTGTTGTGATGTTTTTCACATATATTATCCGCATTGCTGTTGTTGACGGCAAATCAATGTCGCCGACTCTTGAAACAGATGACAAACTTATCGTCCGCTCAATCGGCTACACGCCGGAGGACGGGGACATTGTTGTTATAAACAATCAGAATACTCACCTTATTTCCGAAAGCGGAAAGGTAATTGAAGGTGAGGGACTTGAAAAGAGGATAATCAAAAGGGTTATCGCAACAGGCGGTCAGACAATTGATATTGACTTTGAAAGCGGTACTGTTACAGTTGACGGCAAACAGCTTGACGAAACATATTTAAGCGAGCCGACAACAAGAGATGAATACGCTTTTACATATCCGCTGACTGTTCCGGAGGGGTACATCTTTGTTATGGGTGACAACAGAAACATTTCCATGGACAGCCGTCACCCGGAAATCGGTTTAGTGCCTGAAGATGATGTTATCGGAAAGGCAGTTTTCAGAATTTACCCGTTTGGAAAATTCGGAGGAATTGATTAAGGAGGCTTGAAAAATGGCTGAAATGGCTTCCATACAGTGGTTTCCGGGACACATGACCAAAACCCGGAGAATGATACAGTCCAGTCTTTCACTTGTGGACGGCGTTGTGGAGATACTTGACGCAAGAATACCGATGTCAAGCCGCAATCCGGAAATGGACAGACTTGTTAAAAACAAACCAAGAATGCTGCTGCTGAACAAGGCGGATATGGCTGACGATTCGGCAACATCTAAGTGGATAGACTTTTATAAATCAAAGGGCTTTACCGTTTTAAAGGCAGACTGCAAAAGCGGAAACGGTCTTAAAGCGTTTCTGCCGGCGGTCAAAAACGGAATGTTAAAAGAGCTGATGGACAAGCGGCGTGAAAAGGGTATTGAGGGCGCACCGTTAAGACTTATGATTGTTGGTATCCCTAATGTGGGAAAATCCTCGTTTATAAACCGTATGTCAAAGTCAAAAAAGGCAAAGGTTGAGGACAGACCGGGTGTTACTCGTACAAAGCAGTGGATAAAGCTGGGCGACAACGTTGAAATGCTTGATATGCCGGGGGTACTCTGGCCGAAGTTTGAGGATCAGAGCGTGGCAAGAAAACTGGCGTTTACTGGTGCTGTCAAGGACGATATTCTTGACATTGAGGCGCTGGCGGCGTTTCTCCTTGAAAATCTCGCACAGCACAGTCCAAAGGCGCTTGTGGACAGGTATAAAATTGAAACTGACGGGGAAGGCTTTGAACTTCTTGAAAGACTTGGCAGAAAAAGGGGTATGCTTGTTTCCGGTGGCGAGGTAAACACTGAGAGAGCAGCTATAACGCTCCTTGACGAGTTCCGCAGCGGAAAACTGGGTAAAATTACTCTTGAACTGCCTGGGGAGGAAACGCCATGACAAGTCCTCTCTGGGAATATGACGACGCTGTGCGAAACAGCATAGGAACGCTTTTCTGCGGAGTTGACGAGGCTGGACGAGGCCCATTAGCTGGTGATGTCTATGCGGCTGCGGTGGTGCTTGACCCCGAAAATCCCATTGAAGGTCTCAACGACAGCAAAAAGCTTTCTGAAAAAAAGCGTGAGCTTCTGTACGACGAAATAATTGACAAATCCCTTGATTACTGTATTGCAAGGGCAACCATTGCGGAGATTGAAGAAATAAACATCTTAAATGCCGCAATGCTGGCAATGAGAAGAGCAGTACTTGGTCTTAAATGTATGCCGGCACTGGTTATTGCCGACGGAAATAAAACTCCTGACCTGCCCTGTAAGGTTCAGTCCCTTGTAAAAGGTGACGCAAACAGTGCCTCAATAGCGGCGGCGTCAATACTTGCAAAGGTCACAAGGGACAGATATATGGTCGAAATGGCAGAAAAATATCCGCAGTACGGCTTTGAAAAGCACAAGGGATACGGTACAAAGCTGCACAGGGAAAAAATCCTTGAATTTGGTCCCTGTCCGGAACACAGAAAGTCATTTCTGAAGAAAATTTATGAGAAAAAGTAATTTTGGAAATTATGCTGAATCTTTTGTCTGCTCACATCTTGAAAAGAAAGGCTATAAGATTGTATGCCGGAATTTCAGGGTTCAGGGCGGTGAAATCGACATCATTGCAGAAAAAGACTTTTACATCTGCTTTGTTGAAATAAAGTACCGTACCAACGGCAGCGGTCTTGAAACGGCAATTGACAGAAAAAAACAGCGGAGAGTAGTAAAATCCGCAGAACAGTATATCAGAAAAACAGGCTGTAAGCTTCAGCCCAGATTTGATGCGGCGTTCGTCAGCTCATACAACGGGGAAAGCATGAGCCTTGAATATATATCAAATGCCTTTGACGGCTCGGGCGTTTGAAAAAAATACAAAGGGTGGTATTTATGTATTATAAGAGTACGAGAAACAGCGATATCAAGGTGGACAGCGCTGTTGCAATCACACAGGGGATTTCTGAGGACGGCGGTCTGTTTGTACCGGAGTCAATTCCGGAGATAACTCTTGATGAGATTAAGTATCTTGCTGGTCTTAATTACTCATGCAGAGCAGCATACATCTTCAAGAAGTATCTGACTGACTTCACAGACGCTGAAATTCAGTACTGTACAGACAATGCGTACAGCACAAAGAATTTTGAAACAGAAAATATAGCCGAAATTGCAGAGCTTTTTGACGGTACATATATGCTTGAACTGTGGCATGGTCCTACCTGTGCATTCAAGGATATGGCACTCCAGATTCTGCCGTACTTCCTTACAACTTCCGCAAAGAAGATTAATCTTGACAAGAAGATTATCATTCTTGTTGCAACCTCCGGTGATACAGGAAAGGCTGCTCTTGAAGGTTTCAAGGACGTTGAGGGTACTCAGATTCTGGTATTCTATCCGGAAGACGGCGTAAGCCCGATGCAGAAAAGACAGATGACAACACAGTCCGGTTCAAACGTAGGCGTGTGCGCAGTCAAGGGCAACTTTGACGACTGTCAGAACGGCGTTAAGGCAATCTTTACAGACAAGGACGTAAAGGAAAAGATGGACGCTGCCGGACTTATGTTCTCCAGCGCAAACTCAATCAACTGGGGCAGACTTGTTCCGCAGATTGTTTACTACATCTCCTCTTATGCGTCACTGGCTGAAAGCGGTGAAATCAAGCTGGGCGACAAGATAAACGTTGTTGTTCCGACCGGTAACTTCGGCAACATTCTTGCAGCTTACTACGCTAAGAAAATGGGACTGCCGATAAACAAGCTTATCTGTGCCTCAAACGTAAACAAGGTTCTCACAGACTTTATCGAAACAGGCGTTTACGACAGAAACAGAGAGTTCTTCGCAACCTGTTCACCGTCTATGGATATCCTGATTTCAAGCAATCTTGAAAGACTGCTCTATATGCTGACAGGTCAGGACGACGCTCAGATAAGAGAGTGGTTCGGAAGTCTTGCAAAGACTGGTAAGTACGAGGTTTCCGATGCAGTAAAGGCAGTACTGAAAGAGGAATTCTTCGGCGGTTACTGCGACGATGCCCAGACAAAGGCTACTATCAAGGAAATCTACGACAAGTATTCCTACACCTGCGATACACATACAGCTGTTGCAGTCAAGGTTTATGAGGACTACAAGAAGGCAACAGGAGATACAACTAAAACTCTTATCGCCTCAACAGCAAGCCCTTACAAGTTCAGCGCAAGCGTACTTGAAGCAATCAAGGGCAAAAAATCTGACCTTGACGAATACGATATGGTTGACAGACTTGCTGAGCTTTCAGATATTCCTGTACCGTCTGCACTGGCTGACTTAAAGGGCAAGGAAAGAAGATTCACAGGTTCAATCGAGAAGTCAGATATGAACAATTACGTTCTGAAGGATTTCGGTCTTATCTGATGTCATTGTTCGCAATGGGTGACCTTCACCTTGCACTGAGCGTTAAATCCAAGCCTATGGATATTTTCAGCGGCTGGGAAAACTATATGCAGCTTATGGAGGAAAACTGGCGCAGAGAGGTTTCGGCTGACGATACCATAGTACTCGCCGGGGATATTTCCTGGGCTATGAATATAAAGGACGCTTATGAGGATTTCAGGTGGATTCATGAAATGCCCGGTCAGAAGATTATTCTGAAAGGCAATCATGATTACTGGTGGGGCTCACGAAAAAAAATGGAGGATACATTTTCCGGGTGGGGATTTGATTCTCTGAAAATTCTGCACAACAACTTTTTTACCTATGAAAATTATGGCATCTGCGGTACAAGAGGCTGGGTGAATATGCCCGGAGAGGCTGCGGATGCAAAGGTGCTGGCAAGAGAGGCAGGGAGACTTACAGCCTCTGTCCAGCCGGCAGTCAGCGGAGGATTTGAGCCTCTGGTATTCATGCACTATCCGCCGATTTACGGTAACAGCGTTAATTACGATATACTTGATGTGCTTTTTAAGTATGATGTGAAAAAATGCTGGTATGGTCATCTTCACGGTCCGTCTATTAAATATGCAGTAAACGGTGAACGTGAGGGGATTGATTTCAGGTTGATTTCAGGTGATTTTCTACAATTTTGCCCTAAAAAAATCCTGTAATTTGTAGAAAATGCAGAAGTGTAAAAATCTCGTGAAAATTGTATAGAAAAATTGTCTGACTTATGCTATAATAGTAAAGGTATGCACTTATATTTAAATGGAGGATATATAAAATGAGTTTGAAGTCATCAACTAAGGTTGACGTAAATACACAGGAACTGGTATTCACAGTTGACGCTGCGGCTTTTACAGCAGCAATCGAAAAGGCTTATCAGCGCCAGAAGAAGAACATTCAGGTGCCTGGTTTCAGAAAAGGCAAGGCTACTAAGAAGCTTGTTGAAAAGTACTACGGTGAGGGCGTTTTCTACGAGGAGGCAATCAACTCACTTATCAACGAAGAAATGCCGGCAGCTATCGTGGAGTCTGAACTTGTACTGGTTGACACTCCGAAGATTGAGGTTATTTCAGCTGATACAGAAAACGGCGTTGAGTACAAGGCAATCTGCATTACAAAGCCGGAAGTTACTGTTCCTGAATACAAGGGATTAAAAGCACCGAAAAATGTCAAGGATATAACTGACGAGGATATCAACGTTCAGATTGAACAGATTCGTCAGAGAAAT
>CAMCMW010000043.1 GCA_945876155.1 uncultured Ruminococcus sp.
TGTTCGGTGTTCTGCTGCTGTAAAGTTTCAATCTGCTTTTTCAGCTCCGCATTATCACCGGAGGATTTCTTCAGGTCTTCAAGCTGCTTGTCACGGTCGGAAACCGCTGCTTTCTGCTTTTTCAGTTCCTCATTGACCTCGTTGAAACGTGCTTTCGTGACGTAGTTTCCGTCAAGAGAATCCATTACCTTCTTTGACTGCTCTTCGGTCAGTCCCATTGCGATTAATTCTTCCTTGTTCATAGTTACATTCCTTTCGTTAAAAATCTTGTTCTTTACCGCCTGCAATGCTAAAAAGGCGAAAATAATAGCACCTCGGATGAAGTGCTTAAATTATTATTTATTGTTTGTACCGAGTACATTACGCTCTATTCTGTCTTCGACTCTGCGATTCATCCACATCAGTGCCTCTTCAATATGGGTAAGGGCACAAGCGTTTTCACGGCAAGCGAACTCTCCATTCTGAAAACCTTTCAGCCTGTCACGTACAATTTCAAGCAGATCAGTATCAAGAACGCCGTTAATGCTGTCAGATAAATTTCTCCCGCCGTTCTGGAACTGAATAATTGCAATCGGTTCAGTTGAAGATTCAGGCGTTTCGCCAGATTTATGTATGGCATAAGTGTGATGCGCTCCGCCGTTACCTTTTTCATCTGTCGAGAACACAGCATTTAAATTTTCTCTTTTCTGGATTGTGCTTAATTTTTTCATGGTTCAACCTCTTTTTTAAAATTTGATATAAAAAAGCACCTCTTGCGAGATGCCATAATAACAATATGATTTTCATTTTTCCAGCAGCTTTTTTATAAGCTCTGCATCGGTTATTTCAAATTTAAGTTCGTTTTTAACAGGGTCAGAGTCTTCAAACCTAAGTCCCCCGAAATAAAGCCTTTCATTTTCAATATCCGCAGTTGCTTCGTACACTTTTCCAGCATGAATAAAATCGGAGCTTATCTCCCGTGTATACTGCAGGTCACCGCAGAAGATAAAGGAAGCGAAGATTTGTTTAATACCCCTTTCCACTCTGCCAAGCACCGGAACAAGGGCAGTATTTTCGATTATTTCTATTCGTCCGCTGAAATTTGCAAACTGAATACGCTGCCCGGCTGATACTGCGTACAACGTACCGTCCTCCGCCGGAAGTGTTTTTATGATTCTGTTCATAATTCGCTCCTTTACTTAAAGCGACTTTTATAAGCCTTTTCAACCTTAGCTTTGTAATCATTAAAAAGTTCAAGCTGATGTTTGTTGAATTCACCGATGTAGCAAACTGAACCTTCGGTAAATCTTAACTGCTTAGCTATTTCTTTAGGTGGTAAAATCATCATATTACATACCCCATTTCTTACGCAAAAGACGTTTAATTTCGTTTGCCAACGGATTTGAACTGGAACACGAATAACCTTCTGCCAAAAATTCAGCAGCGTTTTCACCTGCATATGAAGAAAGATAATTGTTAATTGTTATTCCTGTGTCATCAAGTGAACAATTTCTTAAAGCCAGTTCTTTTAACTCTTTAGCAAGTTCAAAATCATTTAATGAGCGTTCTGCCTCTGCCGGAGAATCAACATATTTTTTTAAGGTCTGTCTGAACTCTGCCAAATGAACAGCTTCATGCTGAATTACACCATATATTCCGTCTTTAGGAGTGAAAACCCCATCAGCGGCTAAACCAGAAACTACTTCTTCCAACTCATTAACAGATAATTGAGTAAAATATGCCCTCGAAAGCTTAAGTCTTATTTGTGGAGAACTATTGACCCACCGTATTGATGATTTGAATATTTCATCTATATCATCAACAATCATTTCATCAATGATACCAGAAAGAGAGGGAACATCTTTGTAGAGCTTACGAATAGAATTATTTACTGCATTTACCGTCTCTAATGGCAATTCTGAAAGAGAGGATATTGAAATTCCAAGTTCTTTTTTCGCATATTCGGCAGCCTTGCCAAATGTTTTCGCTGCCATTGCTCTTTCAATTTCTATTATATCATTTTCCTGTAATTTGTCAACAGTTTCAAGCCCTTCTTTAGAACCGTCGTCAGCAAAAGTTTTCTTCCACTCCTGATAATTCATATCAGCCGGAACATAGTATGTATTTCCGTCCTTATTCCTTGCCGCACGTTCCCCGACAGAACCAAAGTCATCATCAAAGTAAGGAACGGTAGTCGAACGGCAGTATACATGAAACGGCGGAGCTGTAACACCTGCCTGATAATCTTTCATTGAGAACACCTTGCCGTCAATAGAACGGCAGATTTTAGAAGTATGTGAATCAAGCATTGCAACAATTTCGTACTGTTCTACATCAAGCTCGTTAAAACAGTCCTTTTGTGCCACACTCGAAAAATATGCTTCTTCTGTCATAACCAGTCTGCCGGCATTATTTTTTGAGGTATTCATTTTCTTTGAAATTGCATCAATAGCTTTCTGAGGGTCAGCACCAAGCAGTATGTTCTGTGAAAGCTCGTTGTGTACCTCATTTATCAGTTTCTGCTTATTTCCCCATATTCTTTCGGAAAAATTTTTTCCGTCCGGCGCCCAGGGTTTTACAATAACCTTGTTTATGGTTTTTTCGTCCAGTGCAGCAAAGCTCCAGCCGATACCGACACCTTTTTGAATTTCAAAAGCTGTATGATAGTAACCAGAAGTATAAATTTCCCTCATTGCCGAATCAATACTGTCAAGCTGTCCGGCGAACAATACTTCAAGATTCTGCTGTACCTGAATTTTCAAAGCCTCAAGACGTGAAATGTTGTACTTTGCAGACACATTTTCCAGCTGTTTTACCCATTGCTGATTGATAGGATTTTCCTTGCCGTATTTAATGTAGTCCTGGACGTCCCATTTGAATTCTTTCAGTTCACTGCCTGAAAGCATTTTCCGGGCTTCTGCCATGCTCACGTTATTATTATCAGCAAAGAGCTGATACCATACCGCAATTTTACTCTCAATTTCCTTTTTAGCCTGTCTGTATTGCCTTTCAATTCTCTCGGTTAACTCCGTTCCTTTCTGATTCTGCGCATTTTCAAGCTGCTCAAAGCGAAGTTTCCAGTAATCACTATTCTTCATTTACATCACCGCTTTCATCGTCAGGCGGTTTCGACTGAAAAGGATCGTACCCGATTTCTGCTTCAGCAGCCTCTTTCTGTTTTTTCAAACGTTCCAGCTCAGACTGAGGGTTATTGACCCATGGGTGCTGACTTATGATCGTTTCATCAGACAAGATGCCGACAGACTTCTGACAATCGGAAATAACGTCACTTTCATTTATCAGAATATCACGGTTAAATATGATTTCAACATCTTCATTTTCAAAATTTCCCTGTCCTGTATTGTAAAGATGCACATTGACAAACCAGAGTATTTCTTCAAAAGTTGCCTGCAATTCGGTTTCCATGTCATTTGCGTCCAGGTCTATATCAGAATACATTGACTGAATGTTCATCTGATTTGGATTACCGGACATTCTGTCATCTTTGGCATCATAGCCCATACCGTTTTCAATAATGGCTTTTTTGAAAATTTCAATGATTGCTTTATAATTATCGACATTCACCTTGACTTCAAGGGTATCTACACCGCCTTTTGTTTCTCCGTCATAGCGTACCTTGACCGCTCCGTATACTGCAAGATTTCTTCGGAACTCTCCTAAATTTGTACCATCATAATTTTTCAGTACAAGTATAGTGTTTCTGGCGTCCTCCTGCATGTTGTTTTCAAAGTCAGAAAGCATAATATTTATGCCGTCCTGAAGAGATTTTACCTTTTTAAGTAATGGCGTTTCGCTTTCATTGTATTTCAGCGGAATAAGAGGAATTTTCGACCAGTTCAAGGGGATGCCATTAATTAAAACATAAGCACAGCTCTGCTCATCAGCCGAGATATCAGGAATCAGTTTTCCACATTTCAGAATAAAGCAGTGAACTCCACTGGAATCAAAAACCTCAACCTTTTCAGTGATAACCGGAGTTCTGCCTTCATAACCGGAAACAAGGTACAGCCTTACAGCGCAGTCAAGCACTGTATGCTCACTGTCTTTCCAGAACGGGAGAATTTCATATCCCGGAAACATACGGAATGAAAACTCTCCGGATTCAGTGTAATAAGGATAAAGCCATGCAATACCGCCGTTCAAAGCAGCCTTTCCAGCATTTTTTAAAGTTTTCATAAACTTTTTGCTGAAAACTTTTTTCAGCAGTTTGATATACTGCTTATTTTCACCGTTAATTACAAATGGTTTTCCAAGTAAATAATTTGCCTTTTGATTAACAAGCTTGCCGTACTGATTATCAACAATGTGGTTGTTTGGAAGATTCTCTATTTCCTGGAGTTCTCCTTTTTCACCTATTGCAGTTCTTTTACGATATAAAACATCGTGTTCATTGTCATAATAAAGAAAACCCTTTATCATCATAAGCCTTTCCGGACTGACTTTCCATTTAGCAATTTCCTTTTCAAGAAATTCTTTATCAGACATTTTGCTTTGCGCTCCACGGTGAATCAGATTTGAAAATTTTGCTGTCATGTTATTTATAAAATTAAACATTCAATTCTCACCTCGTTTCTAATCAAAGCTGAAAGCGTCCGGAAGAAGAATTTTTGTAACTCCATATCTCATGGAATCCATACCGTGTGAAAATTCATGATCCGGTTTGTTTGTCAGCTTTCCGTCTTTATCTTTGCCCCAACAGTAATTACTGATTTCTTTGCTGAATTCTACGCATTTCGGGTGTACTACAATCTGATAATTCTGTATGAGCTGGATTCCATGATTTACGGAATCTTTGCCTTTCCTTGAGGGCTCAGCTCTGATTCCTTCTTCCTGCAGTTCTGCTATACTCTTAGGTTCGGCTCCGTCACAAATTATTCTTTGTCCGCCATAACCCTTGTCCTTTATTGCCTGTGCAATAGCCTTGTTTGTGACACCGGTCTGGTACCATTCATCAAAAATATAAATACGCATAGCTGCATTATCAACCATTTCACAGACAAACGCATTCGGATCTGTAAAGCCGAAGTCAAGGTTGAATGCTGATTTTATTCCATTGATTCTGCGTATTTCATCAACATCAAATTCCTCGCAGATAACATTTGTATAAATCAGACCTTCTGCTATGCCCCATTCGCCTTCACCTTCAATCCGGTAACGGCGAGGGTTGTTCTTCTGCATTTTCAAAAAGATACTGCGGTCTGATTCGTCAAGCCACTCATTACACTGCCATGTGGTAGTCTTTACAAAAATATCTTCGTCCGGCGTGTCAAAAAACCTTGACTTGAGCCAACTTGTAGCACTCCATGGATTGAATGTCAGTGTTATTTGCTTGAAATACCCATCAGGCACCTCGCCACGAATTGACATGTCCAGTTTGTTGAAGTCATCTTCATTGCTGATTTCATAGGCTTCTTCAATCCATACAAAGCAAAGAAAACCATATTCAACTGAAATAGATGTGACTTTCAGACCGTCATCAAGACCCCTGAACAGAATCTTCTGTCCGGTAGAACGGCGGGTTATCTGCATAGGGGAGACTGTGCAGTCAAACTGATTGTCCAGCCCCAGGCGGTGAATTGCCCACTTCAGGTCACTGAAAACAGAATCCCTAAGCGTGTTTGAATAACGCCTCACACACAAGCCGTTGCTTTCCGGATACTCAAACAACCGGTGAATCATATTCAGAGCAGTGGTCTTTGACTTCTTTGAACCACGGCTGCCTTTACAGACTCTGTATCTTTTTTTCGTATCCCAGAAATCATCATAATGCTTCCCGACTATTTTCTGCAATGAACCTTTCTTTTTGAAATCATTCATAAGTTTGTCACGCTGCAGTTGACTGTCAGCTTTTATAAGCTTTTCATACAGTCTTTTAATACCGTTTAAACCGCTGTCGTTAAGCTTTTTACGCCTTGCTTCACAATTGTTAATTCCTCCAAGAAGAGCCTTTATGCTATTCTTTTGAAGCATACTCATAACAACCACATCCTTTCAGGCATAAAAATAAGGGCAAAATATGCCCTTTTAAGCGATTTGATTTTCAGCCGATAAATTTCACCATCAAATTTCTTTAAACGATTTTAAACGGCTGTAAAACGTTTTTAAACGCATATCTAAAGCAACTTTAATTTGGGTATGCTTCGCCATTCAGCAATTTAATAAAAAAAGCCGTTTTTCTACTATTCCGCTGCGCCGATCAGAACGGGACGAATCAACCGCACTAAAGCAAACGCAGGGATTTCAAATAACTTCAATTGGCAGTGTGACTTTATACCGCTTGCCGCAAATCGTCACAAACACCTTTGCACGTTTCTGCCGGACATCAATAGCAGCCCATTCACCGCCATACCTTTTCAGCGGACCAGACATCAGCATTTTTGTTCCTTCAGATGTTACAAATACTTTTGAAGGTTCAATAGGCTTACCGCCGTTCCAGAGCCAGTTTATGTACTTTTCTTCGATTTCTGATACTGTCTGTGGATTTCCGCCGCCGATAAAATTTATAACGCCGTCCGTGTTTTTTATCTTATAATAATCCGGTGGTTTCAGTTCCGAATCAGTTTCAAGGAATATATATCCAGTAAAAACAAGATATTTTTGCTGTCTCCAAACTCCGCCGCAGCGGATGTTCATGATTTTTTCAGGCGTTTTAATATTATATCCCGACCGTTTTAAAGCGTTTGAGGAGGATAGCTCGCTGCCCGTTTTAGTGTGTATAACGTACATCATAGCTTTTCCTCCTTTTCCTTCAGGAACTCTCTGACCTGCTTGTACAGATCAGGACGTTCCGCTGCCATTGCATCAAAAATCATTGTTCTGAACTGGTCTGAACCGTTTTCAAGCAGTTCTTTTGATTTTATATCAATATTACGCTTGTATGCTGCCGCCTTTGTCAGGGCAACCGCTGATTTTACAAGCGTATCAAAATCCTTTGACTTGATTTTATCCTCCGGCATCTGACTTACAGCGTCAAGCAGCTGGGAACTGATAATCCTTAAAATGCCTTCAGCCATGTCAATATCCGGATAACGGCTTATTTCTTCATTCAGCGCCCTGAAATTTTCCTGAGATATCCTCAGCCGTTCAAGACTTTCACGGAAGTGCTTTACATACCTGTGAACCGAACCGATCGATATTTCAGTACCGGTTTCCCTGATATAGTCAACGATTTCCCTGTAGGTGAATCCGGATCTTATCATTTCGTCAACGGTGTCCTTGATATCCGGCTCCAGACCGTCAATAATGCTGTGCCGCCTGTTTCCGAGTGTGCTCATGCCGCACCTCCTTACAGTTCTATGCAGACATCTGTCTTTTTGCCGACCAGTACTCTGATTCCGTCAGCTGTAAGCTTTGCGGACAGAAGTTTAAATGATGTGTCTGCAAGTGCAGCCGGTTTGCCGGTTTCCACGTTTCTGAGCTTTATGTAACCGCTTTCGTAAAGATAATCAATGCTCTTTACAATCTCGTACTCCTCCATGTCAGAAAGTACAAACTTTATTTCTGTGAGTTTTTTGTAATCGCCGGAGAGCACATTAAGGAGCTGCAGAACACGTCCGTTGTTAACAAAAAAGTTGCCGTTTTCAATTTCTCTTTTTATTTTATCTGTTTCGTAATTCATTTCCCGGAATCTCCTTTGATTTCAAGTAAAATGTCCATTATTCTGTCAAGTTTGCGGCGGTTCTCTGTCTGCTCACGAAAAAAATCTTCTTTTGTAATGTAGTCCTCTTTGATTTTTGCAATATCAATTTTACAGTCGTTCAGCTAGTTTCTGCTTACATATGTTTGCTTTACTTTAGAAATTTCACGTTCGCAGCTGTCGAGTTCGGACATGGTACGCTTTAGAAAATATGATATAATTGCAATTCCGCCGGAAAGTACTGCTTCCATAATCATTGTGATGATATCCTGATTCATTTTACCCTCCTTCCAGATAAATAAAAGTACATGACGTATAACACTATTAATATTATACACTATGTACTAGAAATTTAAAAATAACGTATTTAAAAAAATTATTTCTCTTTTTTTATAGTAAAAAAAACGAAATATATTGTAAATTATGGTGATTTATGATATTATTAAATAAAAAGGAGTTTTTATTTATGCCTAAAAAAATAAACTTTTATACAATTTCTTTTGAAGATTTTAATGGAAAAATAGTTCCAGATTCAATAGCAGACTTTATGCATAGTATCACTTCATTAATGGATAATAATATTGAAGATGTAAAAAAAGAAATCAGCAAAAGGAAGATAAGATGTTTCTCAATAGTTGATGATTATAAATCTCTTAATCAATTTGTATTACCATTTGGAAAATTAAAAAATAATAATTCATATAGAGAAGATGATACTTCTAAAAAACTTAGTATTGTGGATTATGATATTTATGATGTTAATTTGTTGTATTATGATCAGCAGCAAAATATCATGTTTCTGACTCAGGACAAAAATGGACCAAGTTTTAAACAAATAGAAATGTATTTAAATCAATTTGTTGATAAAAGTGATAGAAAGAGAATATCAATTAATCCTGTATATAAAACCGATGATATTGAAAAAATAAAGCAAGCTAAAAGAATTTCAAAAATGATTTTAAAATTTGATTTCAGTCGTTCAACTTCTGAATTTATAAATAGGCGCATTAATGCAATGGATACTAGAAATTCATTATCAAAATCATTAAGAAATACTATTTCCGGTGTACGAGATGCCGATACACAGAACCTTACAATACAAT
>CAMCMW010000044.1 GCA_945876155.1 uncultured Ruminococcus sp.
GTGGACTTGCCTGCACCGTTTCTGCCAAGCAGTCCGTAAATCTTGTTTTCCTCAAACGTGAGGTTTATGTTGTTGAGCGCTCTTGTGTTTTTGTAGTCCTTTGTAACGCCCCTGACTTCAATACAGTTCATGTCTTACTCTCCTTTAAGCATATCTATGATTTCTTCTTTTGTGATACCAAGCCTTCCAGCCTCGGCAAGCATCTTTCTGACGTAGCTTTCAAAAAATGCGTCACGCCTTTTCTTAGCAAGCTTTTCCTTTGAACCTTCCGCAACAAACATACCCACACCTCTTTTTTTATAGACAATACCGCTGTCCACCAGAATATTGATACCTTTCAGCGCAGTAGCCGGATTTATCTTATACATCACCGAAAATTCAGTTATTGAGGGTATTCTGCTTTCTTCCGGAAATGCACCGGTCAGTATGGCGTCCTCTATCCCCTCTGCTATCTGCACGAAAATCGGCTTTTCGTTTTCAAATTCCACCTGGGTTATTGCACCTCCTTTTGTATTGGTTAGTTACTACACTAATTAACCACAAGTGTATAATACCACATAATCAAAAATTTGTCAAGAGTTTTTTGCAAAAAAATAAAGGCGACCAGTGGTCACCCATATTATCACGTCACGCTTAAAACTTTATTGTAGGGGACGGCGCCCTCGACGTCCCTCAGATTTTCTGTATGGGTGCCGGTCGTGTCACCAGAAAAATTTTTTGTTAAAGCTGAACCCGATTTGTCCTGTCCGGTCACGGACTCACCGGGCGTGACGTCGTGGGCGCCGTCCCCTACAGAATAAACAAAAAAGACCGGACACAAAATCCGGTCTTTAAAAGTTTATATTAAGATTATCTTAGCCGAGGAGTGACTTTGCAATTTCGATTGCATCGTAAAGGTCAATTTTACCGTCGCCTGTGATATCAGCAACCTTTTCCTGTTCAGCAGTAAGCTTTGTCATGCCCATGATGTGCTTGCAGATTGCAATTGCGTCATAGAGGTCAAGCTTGCCGTTGCCTGTAACGTCACCCTTAACAACGAGTGCAGTTGTGATGTAGTCGAACATTCTGCCGTACTTGATAGCGTAGTCATAAGCAGTTGACTTTTCAGCAACGTGCATTTTTGCGCTTGCACAAATTGTGTTTGCACTGTCATAGATTGAGCATGAAGAATTTGTAATTGTGATATCAGTCATATTTGCACAGTTGTAGAATGCAGCATAACCAATACTTGTTACACTTGCAGGAACAATAACAGCAGGAACCTTTGTACTTGCAAAAGCGTAATCACCGATGCTTGTCAATGAGTCAGCAAGTGTAAGCTGTGAAAGTGATGTACAGCCGCTGAATGCGTATGCTCCGATTGTTTTTACACCTGATGGGATTGATGCTGAAATAACGAATGTCTTGTCCTGGAATGCACGGTCAGCAATACCCTTTGTACCGCTCTTGATGTTTACTGCAAGGTTTTCGTTGCTGTCAAGGCAGTTTACAACCCATGTATCAATGTAGATTTCAGGACCTGTCTGGTTGCTGTAATCACTTGTGTATTTGAATGCGTCAACGCCGATAGATGTAACACTGTCAGGAATCTTGATTCCCTTGAGTGATTTGCAGTTATAGAAAGCATTTGCACCAATAGAGGTTACAGTTGAAGCAATTGAAACTTTAAGCAGGCTTGTACAGTCAGCAAACGCATTGCTGCCGATAGTCTTTACGCCGCCAGTAACACTTACTTCTCTGATATCTGAGTTTTTTGCAAATGCAGAATCACCGATAGTTACAACTGAACTCGGGATAGAAATTGTTTCAAGACCCTTGTTGTAGAATGTGGAATCTGCAATACCGATTGTACCGCTCTTGATTTCAACTGCTGTTGCAGACGCACTCTGTACAGCCCAGTTGCTTACATAGTAAACAGGACCGCTCTGGTTATCTACGATATATGTGCCTCTGAACGCTGAATTACCTACGCTTGTAACAGTATCAGGAATTGAAACGCCCTGAAGCTTAGAACAGCCATAGAATGCGTAGTCACCGATTTCAGTTACGCTGTCAGGAATAACAACCTGTGAAAGGTATGTACAGTTTTCAAAAGCACTGTCAGCGATAACAGTTACAGGAAGGTTTAAGATTTCTGACGGGATTGTAACAGTTGTTGCAACTGATTCACAGTCTGTGATTTCAATGTGGTCGTCATAGGAAACATAAGTCATGTCGCCTACAGTACCGCTTGCAGCTGATACTCCCATTGATAATGCAGCTGTACAAACTGTCAGTGTACAAACTGCTGATGTAATAGCACTTAAAATACGCTTTGTAATTTTCAAACTCAGCATCTCCTTAATTTTTTTAGTTACAATAACATTATACCATATTTTTAAACAAATTCAAGTAAATCTTTTGTAAACAACTTTCCATATTATTGTATATTATGCGCAAAAACGCTGCTTTCATTTTGTGAAAACAGCGCTGTAAATTTATTTGTCAGAATCGATAAGATTCCAGTAACCTTTGAGGTATACGCAGCCGGATACGACTGTCAGTCCGGCAGATATCCAGACAAGTGCCTGTATTGCAATGTCAACTGCTTTCTGCACTCCCCCTGCCGAAAATCCGAACCATTCAAAATCTCCGGAAACTGCAAGGTTTGCAAGTATCACAACGATAGTCACCATAGTAAACGCAGTTTTCAGCTTGCCGGAAAATCCTGCCGCAACAACGATTCCGCTGTCCGCCGCAAGCAGACGAAGTCCGGACACCATAAATTCCCTTGCAACAATTATGATTACCGGTATCGAGCTGATTATGTCAAGTTCAATAAACGCAATAAGCGCCGATATTACAAGTACCTTGTCAGCCAGAGGGTCGAGAAACTTTCCGAAGTTGGTAACAAGACCATTCTTTCTTGCAATGTGACCGTCAAGAGCGTCGGTGACAGACGCTCCCACGAATACCACAAGGGCAAGGGTAAAATTCAGCGGTATTGCCTTCACAAACAAAAGCAGCATAAAAACCGGTACTAAAACCGCTCTCAGCAGCGTCAGCTTATTGGGCAGATTCATCGGCTATCACCTCTCCAGTCAAGTCATAATCAAGAGTATCCGTAATTTTTATGTTTACATACTGACCGATATCAAGCTTTTCTTCTCCAGCAAAGAACACTTTTCCGTCAATGTCGGGAGCGTCGCCTCTTGTACGTCCGAACCAGCATTCAGCCCACTTGTCAAAGCCCTCAACCACAGCCTCCATGACCTTTCCGATACACTCCTCATTCTTCCGGCTGTGTATCAGCTGCTGCTGTTCCATGATAATGTCGGCTCTGTGGGCTCTCACTTCCTCGTCAACCTGGTCTGCCATTTCTCCTGCGACCGTTCCCTCCTCCTGTGAATAAGGGAAACAGCCCAGTCTGTCAAATTCGATGTCCTTTACAAATTCCGCAAGACCGCCAAACTGCTCCTCAGTTTCACCCGGAAAACCGGTGATAAGGGTAGTTCTCAGAACGATTCCCGGAACTTTGGCACGTATCTTTTCAATCAGCTCTCTCAGCTGCTTTTCGTCACCGCTTCTGTTCATATCATAGAGTACAGCGCCGTTGCAGTGCTGTATCGGTATATCCATATACTTCACTATTTTCGGCTCTTTTGCAATAACGTCAAGCAGACGGTCTGTAATTCTCTCCGGATAGCAGTAAAGCACTCTTATCCATCTGAAACCGTCGATTTTGCAGAGTTCCTCCAGCAGTTCCGGAAGCTTTGATTCACCGTACAAGTCCTCGCCGTAGCGTGTTGTGTCCTGTGCAATTACAATCAGTTCAGTAACGCCGTTTTCAGCAAGCCACCTTGCCTCCTTTAAAGCGTCCTCCATGGGAACACTTCTGAAACGTCCTCTTATCTTTGGTATCGCACAGTAGGAACAGCAGTTGTCACAGCCCTCCGCAACTTTGAGGTAGGCAAAAAACGGCAGTGTTGAAATAATTCTTCCCCCCGTCACCGGCAGTTTTTCCTTTGGTGCAAAGTCAACCACACGCTCGTTTGCCAGAACATGGTCGATAACATCAACTATATCCTCCTGATTGCCGATACCGATTACTGCGTCAGCCTCAGGAAAAAGCTCTGCCGCCTCCTCCCTGTACCTCTCAGAAAGACAGCCTGTTATAATTATTTTTTTGATAGTACCCTCTGCTTTGAGCTTTCCCAGTTCAATTATAGTTTCAATTGCCTCCTCCTTTGCGGACTGTATAAATCCGCAGGTGTTGACAACTGCAATGTCCGAAAGTCCGGGTTCAGTCACAAGCTCATAGCCTCTCTGTCTGAGCTTGTAGAGCATTCTTTCAGAGTCCACAAGGTTTTTGGAGCAGCCCAGTGAAACAAGTCCGATTTTAATAGGCATTTGCTTTATCTCCTTTATCATTCTTCAAGATAATCTTTTACTGCACTGTTTATATCATCAAAGTCATATCCCATTCTTGCAAGGGCGTTTTTCACCTTTGCAATGGATTTAGCATCGTCAGGGTCTTCAAGATACCCTGCATATTTTTTCTCAATAACAGACATGAGCCGTTCGTAAAGACCTTCCATTTCGTTTTGAATAGCGTTTTCCGCAATCTCCCCACGGACTCCCCTTTTGTAAAGCTCCTGTCTTACTCTCCTCGGACCATAGCACTTGCACACCATATAGCTGTAAACTATTTCGTTGGCATATCTGCGGTCATTGATATATCCTCTTTCAGCCATATCGTTTGCAACTGCAAAGCATATCTTGTCCGGATAATTTTTCTGCAGTTTCTCAAAAAGCTGGATATAGGAATAGTCTCTCTCATTGATAAGGTGCATAGCCCTGCGTGTGGCACGCCTTAAATCAGAGGCATAGAGGACTTCAGTAAGCGTATCATTGTCGATTTCGCTGTCCGGTTTCAGACCGAATTTCTCGATAATGTCCCTGTGAAGGTATACCCTCTTGCTGCCGTCGATTATAACGCAGTAGGACTCGCCCTTATATTTTTCTATAGAATCTATATTCATAATCACTCATCATCCGCCGGTGTAAATTCTTCAAAATCGTCCTCGGCATTAACAACAGGGTCTATTTCACCCATATCCCCCATATCAGCACTCTCACCGTTAGCCGCCGCCTCAGCTGCCTCTTCAAGTTTAGTCTTGTCCTTTGCCGCCTTTGACGCAGACATGAGAGCTTCCTTGTTTTCCATAACCTTTTCTTCGATTTCCTTCATAAGCTCAGGGTTTTCTTCCAGTGCCTTCTTAACGTTGTCACGTCCCTGACCCAGCTTGTTGCCGTCATAGCTGAACCACGCACCGCTTTTCTTGATAACGTCCAGTTCCACCGCCATATCCAGCACTTCGCCAGTTCTTGAAATACCCTTGCCGAAGATGATATCAAACTCACATTCCTTAAAAGGCGGTGCAACCTTGTTTTTCTTAATCTTTATCTTGGTTCTCGCACCGATAGGCTCTGTACCGTTCTTGATAGCCTCGCCTTTTCTTACGTCCATGATAACCGACGCATAGAATTTCAGCGCACGTCCGCCGGGAGTAGTTTCCGGATTGCCGTACATAACGCCTATCTTCTCACGAATCTGGTTTATGAAAATCGCAACGCAGTTGGTTTTGGAAAGCAGCGGAGTCAGTTTTCTCATAGCCTGTGACATAAGTCTTGCCAGCTGACCCACGTTTGAATCACCCATATTGCCGTCAATTTCAGCTTTTGTAGTCAGCGCAGCAACGGAGTCCAGAACAACAACGTCAATAGCACCCGAACGCACCAGTGCCTCCATGATTTCAAGTGCCTGTTCACCGCTGTCCGGCTGTGATACCAGCAGATTGTCAACGTCAACTCCCAGTGCCGCAGCGTAGGTCGGGTCAAGGGCGTGTTCAACGTCCACAAAGGCAACCTCACCGCCCATTTTCTGAGCCTCTGCAATAATATGCAGTGCAACAGTTGTTTTACCCGAACTTTCCGGGCCGTAAAGCTCAACAATTCTTCCTCTCGGAACACCGCCGATACCCAAAGCCATATCAAGTCCCATAGAACCTGTCGGGATAGCGTCCACCTGCATTGTCTGGTTGGCGCCCAGCTTGATGACTGCGCCCTTTCCGAAGTTTTTTTCTATCTGTGCGATTGCTCCCTCAAGAGCTTTTTTCTTTTCCTCTTTAGTTGTAGGAAGTGAGACCTTTGCCTTTTTCTTTAATTCAGCCTTTGCCATATTAACTCCTTTTCTGCCGTACCCATACAGTACTAAGCCTTTTCACCTTTTACCACCCGTATTATACCAGGTAAATCTTTTATAAAATCTGTATTGACAAGATTATTTTCAGTCATTATCTTCCGGACGTCCTCTTCCTGTCCCATGCCGATTTCGTAGGCAAGTACACCCCCGGAATTAAGCTGTCTGCTCCATATCCGGGTTATTTCCCGGTAAAATTTCAGTCCGTCCTCACCGCCGAAAAGCGCCTCCTGCGGTTCAAAGGAAACCTCTTTCTGCAATGACTTCATGTCCTGTGCCGTAAGGTATGGCGGATTGCAGACGATAATGTCAAAGCCGCCCAGCTTTTCAACAGTGCTTTCGCTTAAAACGTCCGATTCTATGACGGTAATGTCAGCACTGTTAAGCTTTATGTTTTTGTTGAGATAGCCTATTGCCCTCTCTGATTTTTCCAGTGCATAAACTTCAGCGTTTTTCACATTCGCCTTTACTGCACAGGCAATACACCCGCTGCCGCTGCAAAGGTCAATTATTCTGGGAGCGTCAAACTTTCCGGCTGCGCTTATGACCGTTTCCACAAGAGTTTCGGTGTCCTGTCTGGGTATAAGCACACCCTTGCCCACATAAAAGGGCAGTCCGAAAAACTCCCACTCTCCCAGAAGGTATTGCAGAGGTTCTCCGGTAATACGCCGGTATGCAATGCTGTCGGCGAAGTTTACCTGTTGCGCAGTCGCAGGAATTTTTTCCAGAAGAAGTGTGTTTAGCTTTTTCTTAAAAATATGCTCCACTACGCACATCGCCTCAAACTGCGGACTTTCCACAGAATTCTGCTCAAATATACTTTTTATGTGGAAATAAAGCTGAGGGGCTGTCACCATCTGTCCTCCTCAAGGTTTTCAGGAATACACGGCTTTATTGCCTCAATTCGTCCGGTTCTTTTGTAGTAAGGCGCTGTATGTAAAGTCCCGGCGCTGAAATTATCCTTGTGAAAAGATTGTCATAGCGTCCGGCGATTCTTATAAGCTCATAGGAAATTCCCACCATTACCGGCAGAAGAATTATACTTGAAACCATTCTCTGCCATACCACAGTAAAGGGTACAACGCACATAACCAGTATACTTATAATAAGTGTAATAAACAGAAAACTTGTTCCGCATCTGGGGTGGAAACGTCTTTGCTTTTTGACATTTTCAACAGTCAGTTCAAGACCCGCTTCAAGGCAGGCTATTGTCTTATGCTCTGCACCGTGGTACTCGTAGGTACGCCTTAAATCCTTCATTAAAGCGGTACAGCCCAGGTATGCAATAAAAATCACTATTTTTATAATACCCTCAGAGAAAGAACGGATAAATCTGTTGCCTGTCAGGATATCCGAAAAGTTAACAAGCCATTTCGGGAGGAAAACAAAAAGTCCAACAGCAAGCGCCATACCCAGTATCATTGCAATGGTCATGATAACATTCATAGCCTTGTCGCTTAACTTCTCGTCCTCTTCCAGCTCCTCATCGTCCATCTGCTTTTCAGCGGACTTCATAAGACAACGGTAGCCCTCTTTCATGGAGCTGATAAAATTGAAAATACCTCTTATAAGGGGAGCTTTTCTGTACCACGCCGTAACCGGCTTTTTGTCCCAGACTTCAAGGTCTATTGTTCCGTTGGGCAGACGGCAAGCCATTGCGCCCTTGTGTACGCCGTTCATCATAACGCCTTCAATAAGCGCCTGTCCGCCGATTTTTGATTTATATGATGCTTTCTGTTCACTCATAGTCAAGTGCCTTTCTGTCCGTAAATCAGGACTGTTTTTTGTCGTCAGCCTTGTGCGTCGGAATGGTAATTGTAACCTTTGTACCCTTACCCTCTTCACTTTCAACTTCAAGAGTACCGCCGTGCATGGAAATAATCTCGTCCGCAACCGCAAGACCGATACCGGAGCCTTTTTTCGTATGATTTGCCTTGTAAAACTTGGTTTTTATCTTAGGCAAGTCGGTTTTTTTAATACCGCACCCGTTGTCCTCAACAGTTACCCTGATATCCCCGTTTTCCGTTTCAGCGGCAATAATTCTTACCACGCCGCCTGTATCTGAATATTTTATCGCATTATCTATGATGTTGATGAAAACCTGTCTTATCCTGTTTTTGTCACCATAAACAAAGGGCAGCATTTCCGGTTCTTCATAGATAATGGTAACATTTTCACTTCTTGCTTTTTCAGCATATATCAGCACAGCGTCACCCAGCTCCGCAAGAATATCCATAGTGTCCTGCTGGAGGGAGAAGTGACCGCTCTGCATTCTTGAAAAGTCAAGCAGTTCCTCAACCATTCTCGAAAGCCTTTCGGTTTCGTTGGTGATTACCCTTATACCCTTTCCGGTTATAACAGGGTCACGCTCTGCCCATATCGTTTCCGCCCAGCCTTTTATGGCAGTAAGGGGGGTACGCAGTTCGTGGGAGACTGAGGAAATAAACTCGTTTTTC
>CAMCMW010000045.1 GCA_945876155.1 uncultured Ruminococcus sp.
ATGGGCTGTCCGGGAGGATGTATAGCCGGTGCAGGAACGCTCCAGCCGGCGGACAAGTCAACGGCTATGGTAAACAAGTATGTTCAGCTGGCAGAAAAGCAGAATTCCCTCGAATCGGAATACAAGATAGAACTGGGTCTGCTGCATGAGTAAGTTCATATAAACATGAAAAAGGAAGTCTTTGTCAGGACTTCCTTTTTTAATAAATATACGGTTAAAGTTTGGTTAAAAAAACCGCATTTCTTTGACTAAAGTGCAAAAAGATGGTATAATAAAATTGTTGAATACTGCGTATCAGTATCCCTCATGAATAATGGACTCGTCATTGTCTATCCAGCTTTCAACGTCGATTATTCTGTACTCGTCATGGGTGATTCTGACAATAACCCTTGATATTCCGGCATTGATGATATACCTTTTGCACATCATACACGGCTCAATGTTACCGTCTATCTCTCCGGTTTTTGCGTCATGGCAGGCAAGGTAGATGTCTGAACCGATAAGGTCGGAGCGTGATGCGGAGATTATGGCGTTTGCCTCTGCGTGTACCGCACGGCAAAGCTCATAGCGCTGACCCTTGGGTATGTTCATCTTGTCACGGCTGCACTGTCCGGCGTCGGAACAGTTCATGCGTCCTCTTGGTGCGCCGTTGTAGCCGGTTGAAATTATCTGGTCGTTTTTGACTATTATTGCACCGAAATTTCTCCTTAAACAGGTGCTGCGCTCAAGGACGGTCTCGGCAATATCAAGATAATAATTTGTTTTGTCACGTCTTTTCATAAATTTCCTCCGTGGAAATGGATTTGTTACAAATAGTAAACTACAAATTAATTTGTAGTTTACTATTTGCCGATACGCACGTAGTGAACATAGTGAGCGAATGTGCGAGGCATTTAAAATATTTATTATAGTAAACGTCAAATTATTTTTGAAGTTTACTATAATTATATATAATTTTCAGAAAATATGCAAGCTAAAGGATAAAAATACATGAAAAATCTTACGAATATTAATGTAGTAAAGGAACTGCTTGAAAAATACGGGTTTACCTTTTCAAAGGGACTGGGGCAGAATTTTCTCATAAACCCGTCAGTCTGCCCGAAAATTGCTGAATACGGTCTTGCACAGGAGGGCTATGGCATACTGGAAATAGGCACAGGTTTCGGCACTCTTACAGCTGAACTGGCAAAGCGTGCCGACAAGGTAACAGCGGTTGAGATAGACTCACGTCTTCTTCCGGTGCTTGAAGAAACACTCTCCGATTTTGACAATGTTCACATAATAAATGACGACATCATGAAAGTCAATTTAACTGAACTTGTTGAAACAGAATTTGCCGGAATGAAAACCGCAGTCTGCGCAAATCTCCCTTACTACATCACTTCGCCGGTTATAATGCTGCTGCTTGAAAGCGAGATACCGGTTGAGGCGATAACTGTCATGGTACAGAAAGAGGCGGCTCAGAGGCTCTGTGCAAAAGTGGGTACAAGACAGGCTGGGGCAGTTACTGCCGCTGTGCAGTTTTACGGCAGGGCGGAAAAACTTTTTGACGTTTCCAGAGGTAGCTTCATGCCTGCACCGAAAGTGGACTCCGCTGTTATACAGATTCGTCCGGATAATCATTACCGCAGTATGGTAAAGGACAAGGAACTGTTTTTCAAAGTAGTCAGGGGAGCATTCTCTCAGCGAAGAAAGACTATGGCAAATTCTCTCTCCTCAATGCTTGGACTTTCAAAGGAACAGCTTTACGGCTGCATGGACAAAACCGGCATCGACAGAAACGTCAGAGCCGAACAGCTTTCCATGGAGCAGCTTATTGAGTTTTCCAATCAGCTTTCGGGAAATAATAACAGCTGTCCGTAAACGTTATAATCCACTATTTCCCGTCCTTAATTTATTCTGCCGATTGACATTTATTTACTGACTGATAGCTTATAATAAAAGAATACTGAAAAAGCGGACGGCTTTGGGAAGTAAATAAAAAACAGGTGGTTAAAAAAATGCTGAAAGAAATGGTACTTGAAAAAAGCGGACGCAGCTTTAACGTCCCGGCAATGATTATTACGCTCGGCTCGTCAATGCTGCTGGCGTATTCGACTTTCGGAGGCGTACCCTCGCCCCTGAACTGCGCTCTTGCGGCGGCAGTCCCTCCGGCTTATTCATTGGCGGTACTGGCAGGGAGTATGATAACGTACTTCGCCTCCGGAGGACTGGGTGACTTCGCTATGGTGATGTGTGCGCTGCTGCTGATAACGGTGGGGAAGTGGATTATCCGTGATGAGGACTCGGCGGTTTTCAGCGCAGGCGTTGCGGCAATCTGTATGGGATTTTCCGGAATTATCTTTGGACTGCTCATTGACAAAAGTATGTCGGCAGTACTGATAAATATTCTTCTTGCGGCTGTAACCGGATTGTCGGTATATTTTATACATAACGCAAGTATACTTATTTATGCGGATAAGCCTCTGAAACTTGACCGAAGGGCTGAAATGTCTGTTGCAGTTGTATATATGCTGGCGGTGACTGCCTTATGCTCACTCAATGTTTCAGTCATAAACGTGGGAAGAATTGTTGGAATTGCGGTTTTGCTGTGCGCCGCAAAGAGGTTCAGACATTCCGGGGGAGTTATTTTCGGAGTGCTTACCACTGCCGGAATATTTCTGAATTCTGCACAGCTGGGTATTCCTGCGGCGTTTCTTGGAATTGCCGGATTTGCTGCCGGATTTGCTGCAGATTACAGCAAGGTAAGCGTGGCGGCGGTATTTCTGACTGTCAACTTCTGCGGTCAGCTGATTACTGGTATGAACGACGCCTCTTTCTTTCTCCAGGCAGACGCAGTTTTAGGAAGTATCGCCTTCATGCTGATACCGGAAAAGGCTTTGATGTTTGGACAGGTTATCCGTGAAAACGAAGAGGACGGCGGCGAACAGCTTGTAAAAGCGAGAATGGATTTTGTTGCCGGAACCCTTGTGGACGTGCGCAGAAACATGGAGGACATTATTAAGTGCCTTGAAAAAAATACAGTACCGTTCAATACGGTAAACGAGGTCAGCGAAAGAGTATGCTCAAAATGCAGAAACAAGACTCTCTGCTGGGAAACCAACTATGAAAAGACCAACGCCTGCTTTCTGAAACTTGAAAAGCAGAGCAGTCCGGGGGTTGACAGTTTCCCGGGAGGACTTGACCATTGCAGCCGGAAGTTTGAAATTGCGGAAAACTTCATGAGATGCCGCAAGGAGGACGCAATCAACAAAATGCTGTCCGCAAGGCTGAATGAGAGCAGAAACTTTTTGTTCTCACAGATGGAAACTACTGAGGGGATTCTCTCGTCGCTGTCCGACAAAATGAACTTCAGCTACAGCAAGAGCCTTACACAGGCACTCTGCGGACTGCTTGAATGTATGGAGATACCCTTTACAACTGCCATAGCTTACTTTAACAGGAGCGACCGTCTTATTGCAGAAATCTATGTAAAGGAACTGCCGGAGATATCCATGGAGGAACTGGCGGAAATACTTTCAGAGGAATTTCACACTTCAATGGAGGCGTCAGAGCCTGTCAGCTGCGGCAGTGAAACACGTCTGAGATTTAACAGGAAAACCCGTTACTGCGTTGATTTTTCAGCGGCACAGAAAAGCGCCCGTGAAAATCAGCCTTCCGGGGACAGCTGGGGATTCTTTGAGGACGGTCTGGGGTACGCCTATATTTTCATATCCGACGGCATGGGCAGCGGAAAACAGGCGGCACTTGATTCCGCAATTGTGTCAAAGCTTTTCAGACGGCTTATCAAATCGGGCATAGACTGCGGCTGTGCGGTTAAAATGCTCAATTCAATCATGCTTACAAAATCGGGTGAAGAAAGCTTTGCAACCCTTGACATTGCAAGAATTGACCTTGAAACCTGTGAGCTTACTCTTTTTAAATCGGGTGCGTCGTCAACCCTTATAAAGTATGACGATTCAGTTATGATGTTCAATTCGCCGTCCAATCCTATAGGAATTATCCAGGATACTCAGCTTTTCACAAGAACCTGTAACTTTGAGGCAGGAAATATTCTTGTTATGCTGTCCGACGGTGTTGACGAGTCACTTTACCTTTATATAAAGGAACAGCTTTTAAAGGGCGGTGAGCTTAAAGAGATAACAGAAAATGTATGCAGCAGTGCCGGAAAAAACAGCAAAGCCGCACTCAGAGATGACATAACTGTGGCTATGCTGGCGGTAAAAGAAAGGGTCTGAAAGTATACAAATATTGCCTTTTTACATATTCTTTGTATATTCTGGCATAAATGTTATTTCTTTTAAGTTGATGCTTTGTATTATTTGCACTAATTTAACCAATGAAAACTATCTAATTTTTATGAAGTTTATTTATACTGCATAAAAAAGCTTGAATAGTGACCTGAAAAATGTTAAAATATATGTAATAAGGAGGAATTGACATGAATACATCAAAAACCGGTAAAATTCCGGAATCTTATGAATTTCCGTTATATCTGTTCTACCAGGGTAAAAACAGCGAAGCTTACAAATTTTTCGGTGTACATTCAGTTGAAAATAAAAACAGCAAGTGTCATTGCTTTCGTGTCTGGGCTCCGAATGCGAAAAGCGTTTCAGTTGTGGGAGATTTTAACCAGTGGGATAAAAATGCAAATCCTATGGAAAAAATTGCTGACGGTATCTGGGAAACTTTTATCTCAGGTCTTGAACAGTTTGACGCATACAAATACTGTATCGAAACTCAGAAGGGCAAGTTCCTGCTGAAATCAGACCCGTATGCAAATCACTTTGAAACAAGACCGGGTACAGCCTCTAAAATATATGAGTGTTCCTATGAGTGGACTGATGAAAAGTGGCGGACTGAAAAGTCTAAAAAAATCATTTACAAAAGTCCTGTGAATATTTACGAGGTGCATTTAGGCTCATGGATGCTCGATGAAAATGACAATCATTTAAGCTATATTTCCTTTGCAGAAAAAATTATTCCGTACATGAAAAAGATGTCCTATACTCACATTGAGCTTATGCCTCTTACGGAATATCCTTACGACGGTTCATGGGGCTATCAGGTAACAGGCTATTTTGCGCCGACTTCAAGGTTCGGAACACCGGACGATTTCAAGAGAATGGTTGATATGTTTCACAATGCCGGAATCGGTATTATTCTTGACTGGGTGCCGGCTCACTTCCCGAAGGACGCCTGCGGTCTTTACGAGTTTGACGGTACCTGCTGCTATGAATATACCGACGAAAGAAAAAGCGAGCATAAGTCATGGGGTACAAGAGTTTTTGACTACGGCAAGGGTGAGGTTTGCTCATTCCTGATTTCAAGTGCTAATTACTGGATATCTGAATACCATATTGACGGAATCAGAGTTGACGCTGTGGCATCAATGCTTTATCTTGACTATGACAGGCGTGACGGCGAATGGTGTCCTAACATTTACGGCGGCAAGGAAAACCTTGAGGCTATTGAATTTTTAAAGCATCTTAACGAAGCAGTATTCCTTAAAAATCCGGACGTTCTGATGATTGCAGAAGAGTCAACGGCATGGCCGCTGGTTACAAAGCCTACGGATATAGGCGGTCTGGGATTCAACTTCAAGTGGAATATGGGCTGGATGAACGATATGATACAGTATATGTCCCTTGACCCTATCTACAGGGCGTTTAACCACGACAAGCTGACATTCTCGTTCTTCTACTGTTTCTCTGAAAACTACGTTCTGCCTATCTCCCATGACGAGGTAGTACACGGAAAATGCTCAATGCTTGAAAAAATGCCGGGTACATACGAACAGAAATGTAGTTCCTACAGGGCGTTCCTTGCGTACATGATGGCGCACCCTGGCAAAAAACTGCTCTTTATGGGACAGGAATTTGCTCAGACCAACGAGTGGAATTATCAGACTCAGCTTGACTGGGCAGCCCTTGAAGAGGAAAATCACAAGAAGATACACCTCTTCTCACAAAAGCTCAATAAATTCTATCTGGACAATGCACCGCTGTGGCAGAATGACGATTCATGGCAGGGATTCAGCTGGATTTCCCATGACGATTACACTCAGAGCGTTATTGCGTTCAGAAGATTTGACGATAACGGTGATGAGCTTATCGTTGTCTGCAACTTTGTACCGGTTGAGAGAAAGGATTACAAGATAGGCGTTCCTTATGAGGGCGAATACAAGCTGGTGTTCAGCTCGGACGCTGTTGAATTCGGCGGAGAGGGTATTACTAAAAAGTCAATGAAATCCAAGTCCTATGCAATGCACGGCTTTGAGGACAGCATCTCCCTCGACCTTGCACCGCTTTCTGTAATCTACTTAAAGCCTTATCCGGCACCAAAGCCGAAAACAGTGCTTATTCCTGAAACGGAAGAAAAAAAGACAACTGCAAAGAAAAGCAGTACTGAGAAAAAAATCAAGTCTGAGAATACTTTAAAAGAAAGTTCAGCCCTTTAATACAGCAAACGCACAGTTTTGTGCGTTAAAGCTGTTTTGGGCTTATGGATATAAATAATTTAAATTTTGCCGCATTAAGGGGTAAGCGGCAAAGTCAGGAGGAAAGGTATGTATATAAAGAAGGAATGTGTCGCAATGCTTCTTGCCGGCGGACAGGGAAGCAGACTTTACGCACTGACACAGGACATGGCAAAGCCGGCAGTGCCATACGGCGGAAAATACAGAATTATTGACTTTCCGCTTTCAAACTGCACAAATTCAGGCATTGATACAGTCGGAGTTCTGACACAGTATCAGCCGCTGGTACTCAACGACTACATCGGAAACGGTCAGCCGTGGGACCTTGACAGACTGCACGGCGGTGTTCACGTTCTCCCGCCTTACCAGACATCATTTGGTGCGTCATGGTATGAGGGTACTGCAAACGCAATCTATCAGAATATGAGCTTTATTGACAGATATGACCCGGAATATGTAGTTGTTCTCGGCGGTGACCATATCTATAAAATGGATTACTCAAAAATGCTTGATTTCCATAAAAAGAATGAGGCAGACTGCACTATTGCCGTAATTGACGTTTCAGTTGAAGAGGCAAGCAGATTCGGTATTATGATATGCGACGAAAATCTTAAAGTTGTTGACTTTGAAGAAAAGCCAAAGCAGCCTAAGTCAACCCTTGCATCAATGGGTATTTACATATTTACATGGCAGAAACTGAAAAAATATCTGATTGAAAATGAGAATGCAAACACAGGCTCAAAGGATTTCGGCAAGGATATTATTCCTGCAATGTTACAGAATAACGAAAGACTTTTTGCATACACATTTGACGGTTACTGGAAAGACGTTGGTACACTTGACAGCCTCTGGGAAGCTAACATGGATTTGTTAAGCCCAAGCGTACCACTCGACCTTTATGACAACGACTGGAAGATTTACACAAGAAACAGCAATATGCCTCCGCAGTATATCGGCAGCAACGCCGAGGTTGAAAACTCAATGATTGCAGAGGGAAGTACTATTAACGGTAAGGTAGATTTTTCGATAATTTTTGCCGGTGCTAAGATTGAAGAGGGGGCAACCGTTAATTACAGTATAGTTATGCCGGGTACAGTCATCAAATCCGGTGCTGTTGTTGAGTATGCAATTGTCGGTGAGGACTGCGTTGTACATGAAAATGCCAGAATAGGTGTTAGCCCCGAAACTGTTGAAAACAGAGATGAATGGGGTATTGCAGTAGTCGGACACAACGTTGACATTTCAGAGGGAGCAGAAGTTCTTCCTAAGGATATCATATCCAAGAACATCTAAGGAGGAAAATAGAAAATGGGTGCTAAAAAGAATGTTTTAGGTCTGATTTTTGCAAGTATGCATGATTCTGACGTTATAGATCTTACTAAAAAGAGAACAATGGGTTCTATTCCTTTCGGCGGACGCTACCGTCTTATTGACTTTCCGCTTTCCAATATGGTAAACTCCGGAATCAAGGAAGTCGGCGTTATTACCAAGTCAAACTACGGCTCACTCCTTGACCATCTGGGTTCAGGCAGAGAATGGGACCTTTCAAGAAAAAACGGCGGACTTCACCTTCTGCCGCCTTTCAGCCACGTTGACAGCGGTATGTACAGAGGCCGTCTTGAGGCTTTAAACGGCGTATGGGATTTTGTTGACCATTCCAGCGCTGAATATGTTGTTATGTCCGACTGCGACGTTGTAACAACTATTGATTACAAGGCTGCTCTTGCTTTCCATGAAGAGAGCGAGGCAGATATTACAGTTATCTACGGTAAATACCCCTATGACAGCGGCAGTGAGCAGACAGCAACAGTTCTGGGAATCGACGAAACGGGAAGAATCAACGATGTTATGATTGACCCTCAGATTGCCGGAGAGTGCAATGTGTGCCTTAATATGTTCATTCTTTCAAAGGAAGTTCTGAAAAATATTGTTGTAAATTCAGCCAGCAGAAGTGAATACAGCTTTAACAAGGACGTCCTTCAGGCAA
Source organism: uncultured Ruminococcus sp. (assembly GCA_945876155.1). GTDB lineage: Bacteria > Bacillota > Clostridia > Oscillospirales > Ruminococcaceae > Porcipelethomonas. The sequence continues at coordinate 8,466 of CAMCMW010000045.1, forward strand.
AGAAGAATGAATACAAAATCATGGCGTATGAACACAAGGGATATTTCTCAAAGATAGACTCCGTCAAGGCTTACTACGACGCAAATATGGCGCTGCTTGACACTGAAAACAGAGACGGTCTGTTCATTAAGTCTGCACCGATTTATACAAAAATCAGGGACAACGGTCCGGTTAAATTCGGTCTGGAATCAGAAATCAAAAATTCTCTTA
>CAMCMW010000046.1 GCA_945876155.1 uncultured Ruminococcus sp.
CCTGAGAGTCTTCTCCAGAAAGAGAAAGACCACGTTGAGGGCTTTGCGCCGGAGGTTGCCTGGGTAACTCACGGCGGAAACGAAAAGCTTGAGGACAGACTGTGCGTACGTCCTACATCTGAAACGCTTTTCTGCGAACACTATTCCAATATTATCCACTCCTACCGTGACCTGCCGAAGCTTTATAACCAGTGGGTAAGCGTTGTAAGATGGGAAAAGACAACACGTCCGTTCCTGCGCTCAAGAGAGTTTCTCTGGCAGGAGGGACACACAATTCACGCCACAGCACAGGAGGCAATCGAGGAAACAGAGCGTATGCTGAATGTTTACGCTGATTTCTGTGAAAACTGCCTTGCTATGCCGGTTGTAAAGGGCAGAAAGACTGACAGTGACAAGTTCGCTGGAGCAGAGGCTACATACGCAATCGAGGCGCTTATGCACGACGGTAAGGCGTTACAGGCTGGTACTTCACACTATTTTGGTGACGGTTTTGCAAAGGCTTTTGACATTCAGTACACCGACAAGGAAAACAAGAAGGTTTATCCACACCAGACAAGCTGGGGCGTTACAACACGTCTTATCGGCGCAATCATCATGACTCACGGCGACGACAACGGACTGGTACTTCCTCCGGCTGTTGCTCCGGTTCAGGCGGTAATCGTACCTGTTGCAATGCACAAAGAGGGCGTACTTGACAAGGCAAACGAACTGTTTGAAAAGCTGAAAGCTGCCGGAATACGTGTAAAGCTTGACGACAGCGAAAATTCACCGGGCTGGAAGTTTGCAGAATACGAAATGAAGGGCGTTCCGGTAAGAATCGAGATTGGTCCTAAGGATATTGAAAATAACCAGTGCGTTGTTGTTACACGCCACAACAGGGAAAAGACTTTTGTTCCGCTGGACAATCTTGAAACAGCTGTTTCAGAAAAGCTTCAGGAAGTGCATGACGGCATTTACAAAAAGGCACTTGAAAACCGTGAAAACAAGACCTATGCCTGCAAGACAATGGACGAGATAGTAAGCGTGCTTGAAGAAAAGGGCGACGGTTTTGTAAAGGCTATGTGGTGCGGTGACGAGGCTTGCGAGGACATGGTTAAGGAGAAAACCGGCGTTGGCTCACGCTGTATTCCATTTGACCAGGAGCAGATTTCAGATACCTGTGTATGCTGCGGAAAGCCGGCAAAGCACATGGTTTACTGGGGCAAGGCGTATTAATTAAATCGGTTCATGATATTTTGTCCGTCAGTATGGGCGGACATTTTTTATACTTATGCTAAGCAAAATGCACAAAATATCAGATTGATATTGATAAAATATATAGAAAAAATCCGGAATGGTTGAAAATATAAATAAAAAGTAGTATAATAGAATATGGGTTATTGTACAATTTTATTAAAAGGAGAAATTCAAAATGAAACAAATAAAGAACATAGCACTTGCCGGACACAACGGCTCCGGTAAAACCACACTTGCAGATGCGCTCATGTTTAAAGCCGGTGCGTCCGAAAGAGCAGGCAAGACTGCTGACGGCACAACTATCTGCGACTTTGACCCAGAGGAGATAAAAAGAAAAATTTCAATCAACACAGCAATTGCGTCTTTTGATTACGAGGATACAAAAATTAACCTTATAGATACTCCGGGACTGTTTGACTTTGCCGGAGAAATGGCAGAGGGTATCAGAGCGGCTGATACTGTTATGATTACTGTTTCTGCAAAATCCGGCGTCAAGGTCGGAACTAAGAAAGCCTATGCGGCAGCTGAAAAAGCCGGAAAGTCAAAAATGTTTGCAGTCACAAAAATCGACGACGAAAACGCAAACTTCTACAATGTTCTGACAGAGCTGAAAACTGTTTTCGGTCCGACTGTATGCCCGGTTGTAGTACCGGTAATCGAGAACGAAAAAATCGTTTCCTACGTTAACCTCATTGAGATGAAAGCGTATAAGTACGAAAACGGCAAGGCAGTTGAAATTGACCTGCCCACTGCTGAGGCAATCGAAAAAATGACCTATCGTATCGACGGTCTGGTTGAGGCAGTCAGTGAGGCTGTTGCTGAAACTGACGAGGCACTGATGGATAAGTTCTTCGAGGGTGAACCGTTTACTCAGAAAGAGCTGACAGACGGTATTCACGCCGGCATGAACAAGGGTATCATTACTCCTGTTGTGTGCGTTTCTGCGGCTGACCTGTCCGGTATTGATATGCTGCTTAAAGAAATCACACTCCTTCTGCCGTCACCGGAAGAAGTTCCAGCACCAGTTGCCGAGACCCCGGACGGTGATATGACAGAGGTTGAATGCAGTCCGGAAGCACCCCTTTCAGCATTCGTTTTCAAGACTGTCACAGACCCATTTGTGGGTAAAATGTCATATATCCGTGTTATGTCCGGTGTACTGAAAGCTGATTCACAGGTTTACAATTCGGCAACCGGAGAGACAGAAAAAATCGGCAAGCTTTACACAGTGAAAGGCAAACAGCAGACCGAAGTATCAGAAGTTGCAGCCGGAGATATTGCCGCAGCTGTAAAGATAACAGCGTCAACTTCCGATACTCTTTGTGCAGCCGAAAGAAAGCTTGCATTTGAAAAGATAGATTTCCCTGTTCCATGCTATTCAATGGCTGTCAAGGCGAAATCCCAGGGTGATGAGAGCAAGATATCTTCCGGTATGCAGAGACTGCTTGACGAGGATAAGACTCTTACCTACGTCCTTGATTTACATACAAACGAACAAGTTTTAAGCGGACTTGGTGAACAGCATCTTGAAATCGCCGCAGCCAAGCTTAAAAACAAGTTCAGCGCTGATATCGAACTGAGCGTACCGAAGGTTGCGTACAGGGAAACGATACGCAAAAAGGTCAAGGCAGAGGGCAAGTACAAGAAACAGACCGGCGGACACGGACAGTATGGTCATGTATGGATTGAGTTTGAGCCTTGCGTAAGTGACGAGCTGATTTTTGAAGAAAAGGTATTCGGCGGAGCAGTACCGAAAAATTACTTCCCGGCAGTTGAAAAGGGCTTGCAGGAGTGCGTTAAAAAAGGCGTATTGGCAGGCTGTCCTGTTGTGGGACTTAAGGCTATTCTGCTGGACGGTTCATATCACCCGGTTGATTCGTCAGAAATGGCGTTCAAGACTGCTGCCTCACTTGCGTACAAAGAGGGTCTTAAAAACGCAGACCCTGTAATGCTTGAACCAATCGGCACACTGAACGTTTTAGTTCCGGACGAAAACACAGGTGATGTAATGGGCGAACTTAACAAGCGCAGAGGAAGAGTTTCCGGAATGGAACCTGCTGAAACGGGTATGACAGCGATTACAGCGGAAGTGCCTATGAGAGAAATGCACGACTTTACAATGTATCTCCGCCAGACCACAAGAGGTATGGGTAGCTTTACATTTGACTTTATGAGATATGAGCAGCTGCCGTCAAATCTGCTGACAGAGGTTATTGCTGCAAGTGCTGATAATGCGTGATTTCCCCTTAACATATAAAAAAGTACCGTACAATTGTGCGGTACTTTTTTTAGTATTATTATATGCAGTAATCATTTCCATAGGACTGTGCGCTTTTGTCAATTATATCCTGAAGAGTGATGCCGTCAAGATAATCGGTAACAGCCTTGTAAAGTCCTCTCCAGACTGGCAGTGTCAGACATTCTTCTGCACGTTCGCAGTCAACGGGTTCATATTCAAGACAGGCAACCGGAGCAAGACTGCCCTCTGTAACACGCAGTATTTCGCCTACTGTGTACTTGTCAGGCGTTTTGACAAGACGGTAACCGCCGTGATTTCCACGGTTTGTTTTCAGCATACCGGATTTGTTCATAAGCGGCACAATCTGTTCAAGATATTTTTTTGAAACATTCTGACGCTCTGCTATATCTTTAAGAGAAACAAAATCTTCTCCCTGATTCATTGCAAGATCGAGCATCATACGCAGTGCATATCTGCCCTTTGTGGAAATTTTCATATTGCTCCTCCTTTTCTATAAAGCCTGTCCTCACATTTCAGGAGAACAGGCTTTGATTGCTCCACCAATTAAACCTTGCCAAATTGGCGGAGCAATATTTTTATTTAAAGTGCCATTTTGCTCGCCGCTAAAGCGGCAACCGCAAAATATGGCAAATAGATTTCGGCAAGCTTTACTTGCCTCATCTATAGTTTATTTGAAGTATCTTACGCCGTTTTCAAAAATCTTCTGATCCTTGTTTCCGGCAACGTTCTTGCATACGTCATAGCCGATACGTTCGCTGTGACCCATTTTACCGAGAATACGTCCGTCCGGAGAAGTGATACCCTCGATAGCCTCCATAGATGTGTTAGGATTGTATCTGATATCCATTGACGGCTTGCCGTTTAAGTCAACGTACTGTGTAGCAATCTGACCGTTGTTTGCAAGCTTTACGATAAGTGACTGCGGAGCAACGAATCTGCCCTCGCCGTGTGAAATCGGGATTGTGTGGATATCGCCCACATTGCAGTCGGCAAGCCATGGGGACTTGTTTGACGCAATTCTTGTGTTTACCATCATGGACTGGTGTCTTGCGATTGTGTTGAAAGTAAGTGTCGGTGATTCCTGTGTCATGTCTGTGATTTCGCCGAACGGTACAAGACCAAGCTTGATAAGCGCCTGGAAACCGTTGCAGATACCCAGCATAAGACCGTCACGCTTTTTGAGAAGTTCGTGAACAGCGTCCTTAACCTTTGGATTTCTGAAGAATGCGGTAATGAACTTTCCGCTGCCCTCCGGCTCGTCACCGCCGCTGAAACCGCCAGGAATCATAATAATCTGTGACTGTGAAATAATTCTTACAGCCTCGTCAACCGATTCTTCAATCGCAGACGCACTCAGGTTCTTTACTACCATAATTTCAGGCTCGCCGCCGGCTCTTTCAAATGCTCTTGCTGTATCGTATTCGCAGTTTGTACCCGGGAATACAGGGATAAATATCTTAGGCTTTGCTGCCTTGATTGTCGGGAATGCTCTCTTCTTAGCGTCGTATTCATAGGACTCGACAGCTGAAAGAACAGTCTTTATTCTGCACGGGAACACTGGTTCAAGCTTGCTTTCCCATGTTTTCTGGAGTGAATCAAGAGAAAGTGTGTAATCCTTTGCGAAGATGTTGTATTCCTCTGTTGTCTTGCCGATTGCTGTTTCGCCGTCCTTTTCAGCACCGTTAAGTTCAATAATGAATGAACCGTAGTGCGGCATGAACAGTTCTTCCTCAGTCAGCTTTCTTTCAAACTCAAAGCCTATTCTGTTGCCAAAGCACATCTTTGCAAGACCTTCAGCAATACCGCCGCCGGAAACAGTCCATACAGCCTTTGCACGTCCGCTTTCAATCATTTCCTCAACCTGCTTAAAACAAGCCTTTACACTGTCAAATACCGGCAGTTTGTTTTCATCGTATTCCGGCTTTATAACGATTACAACGTCACCGGCGTCCTTGAATTCCGGAGAAACTACCTTTCTGCTTGATGCAGTTGAAACCGCAAATGAAACCAGTGTAGGAGGAACGTCAATGTTCTCGAAAGTACCGGACATTGAGTCCTTGCCGCCGATTGCTCCGCAGCCCATTTCAAGCTGTGCCTTAAACGCACCGAGAAGTGCCGCTAACGGCTTGCCCCAGCGCTCAGGAGTACCCTGTGTTCTTTCAAAGTATTCCTGGAAAGTCAGCCAGCAGTGTTCGGACTTGCCGCCTGCCGCAACTACCTTTGCGATTGACTCGATAACAGCAATAATCGCACCGTGATAAGGGCTCTTTTCGCTGATAAACGGATTGTAGCCCCAGCCCATAACAGAGCAGGTGTCTGTCTGACCGTGGAGTACCGGAATTTTCGCAGCCATAGCCTGTGTAGGAGTGAGCTGATACTTTCCGCCGAACGGCATGAGAACTGTTGACGCACCGATAGTGGAGTCAAACTTCTCAACCAGTCCTTTCTGTGAGCAGACATTGAGGTTAGCCATAAGAGCGTCCCAGCCCTCCGGATTGTCTGCGTAAGGACAGATAGCCTTTGTGTCCGGCTTTTCAATTGTGATGTCTGTGTATTTCGGCGCACCGTTTGAGTTTAAGAACTCTCTTGAAAGGTCAACGATAGTAACGCCGTTCCAGTTCATTTTAAGTCTCGGCTCGTCCACAACATCTGCAACAACGGTTGCCTCAAGGTTTTCCTTTGCTGCCTCTTTGAGGAACTTTTCTGTGTCTTCCTTTGCGATAACAACAGCCATTCTCTCCTGTGATTCTGAAATTGCGATTTCAGTACCGTCAAGTCCCTCGTACTTCTTAGGAACTGCATTTAGGTCGATTACAAGACCGTCTGTCAGCTCACCGATAGCAACGGAAACACCGCCAGCACCGAAGTCATTGCAGCGCTTAATCATCTTTGTAACGTCCGGATTTCTGAAAAGTCTCTGGAGCTTTCTTTCTTCCGGCGGATTACCCTTCTGTACCTCTGCACCGCAGTGTTCAAGGGATTCAAGAGTGTGTGACTTTGAAGAGCCAGTCGCACCGCCGCAGCCGTCACGGCCTGTCTTGCCGCCTAAGAGTACCACAACATCTCCTGCAACCGGCACTTCACGTCTGATATTTTCAGCAGGAGCAGCACCAACTACCGCACCGATTTCCAGTCGCTTTGCAACATAGCCTGGGTGATAGATTTCAGAAACGTGACCTGTTGCAAGACCAATCTGGTTGCCGTAGGAGCTGTAGCCGTTAGCGGCGCCCACAGTGATTTTTCTCTGAGGCAGCTTGCCTGTGATAGTATCTTCGACTGGTACAAGCGGATTTGCAGCACCGGTAACTCTCATTGCCTGATAAACGTAGGAACGTCCTGAAAGCGGGTCTCTGATAGCACCCCCAAGACAGGTTGCCGCACCGCCGAAAGGTTCAATTTCAGTCGGGTGGTTGTGGGTTTCATTCTTGAACATGAGAATCCAGTCTTCTTCGTTTCCGTCAACATTAACCTTGATTTTAACGGAACAAGCGTTGATTTCTTCGCTTTCGTCAAGGTCGTTTAACTTGCCGTCCGCTTTAAGCTTTTTAGCGGCAATGGTTGCAAGGTCCATGAGTGTAAGAGGTTTTTCCTCACGTCCCAGACCGTTTCTTACCTCGATGTACTCATCATAGGTTTCCTTGATATAGTCTGTGTCGATTTTTACATTTTCAATGTTTGTTGAGAATGTAGTGTGACGGCAGTGGTCAGACCAGTAAGTATCAATCATTCTGATTTCTGTAATTGTAGGGTCACGCTTTTCAGTATCTCTGAAATATGACTGGCAGAACTTGATATCGTCAAAGTCCATAGCAAGACCAAATTCTTTGATAAATGCGTCAAGTCCCTTGTCGTTTAAACGGATAAAGTTTTCAAGTACTTCAACCTTTTCCGGAATGTCATAGTTTGTATCGAGAGTTTTCACTGTGTCAAGTGACGCCTCTCTGCTTTCAACAGGGTTAATGAGGTATGACTTCAGCTTTTCAAACTCAGTGTCGGTGATATTTCCGTCAATGATGTAAACTCTTGCGTTCTTGACACGGCAGCGTTCTTTCTGTGTCAGAATCTGGATACACTGCTCGCAGCTGTCCGCACGCTGGTCAAACTGTCCGGGAAGATATTCAACAGCGAAAACCCTTTCATTGTTAATCAGTACGGGCATTTCATTATAGGTCACGTCAACTGCCGGTTCTGAAAAGACAGTGTTGACGGACATTTTAAAATCTTCCTCGCTTAAATTGTCAGCGTCATAGCGGTTTAAGATTCTTACGTTGTTAAGATTAAGTCTGAGCGCTGTCTGGACGTCGCTCATAACCGATTTTGCTTCAACGGCAAATTCAGGTTTCTTTTCCACATAAATTCGGAATACAGACATTGTTTGCTCCATTCTCCGCAGTAAAAATAGTTGATTGAAAAAACGGCATTTCTGCGGCAATGCCCTATTATCAAACCTCTGTTTCGGTGTTAACGATTTTTCCGATACAGCAGTCAATATTACTCTCTTCTATTTTAACACAAAAAATCGTTCTGCGCAAACTTTTTTCGCATTTTTTTGCAGGAATTTTTATTAATGTGTAATCTGGTGCATATCCCTGGTGAAATTCGGGGGAACTTTCACGCTCAAAAAGCACAGGAACAGTCTTTCCCACCTGCTTTTTAAGGTACTCACTTTGCAAATCAGCGGCAAGGGCTTTCATTCTGTCGGCACGCTCATGCTTTACCGCTTTGGATATCTGCGGACGGTTTGCGGCTGGAGTGCCATTTCTGGGGGAGTACTGGAAAACGTGTATCTTTGCAAATCCCACCTCTCTGACAAATTCCAGCGACTGTTCAAAGTCCTCGTCACTTTCCTCCGGAAAACCTACCATAATATCTGTGGTTATGGAGCAGTCCGGAAAGACAGAACGAATCCTGTTTACGATATCCATGTATTCAGCGGTATTGTAGTGCCGGTTCATGTTGTGGAGCGTTCTGTCACAACCGCTCTGCAGTGACAGGTGAAACTGCGGACAGAATTGCGGCAGACGTGAAAGCCTAAGCAGGTCCTCATCTGTGATAACTTCCGGTTCAAGAGAACCAAGCCTTACTCTCTCCACCCCCTTTATCTTACAGCACTCCTCAACTGCGTCCGCAAGCCTTAAACCCAGTTCTTTTCCGTAAAAAGCAAGGTTTATCC
>CAMCMW010000047.1 GCA_945876155.1 uncultured Ruminococcus sp.
TGACCGGATTATCTCCGCAGAAACGGAAAAATTCCTCCACAGCCTCACGTTCCTTTGGTGCATTTGCAACCATATCATCAGTAATTCCAGTAAGTTCAACAATATTCTGAGGGATAGGACGCCCTGGATTTACCATTATATTAAAGCTGTCAATAACACGCAGATTCTTTATTTTTACAGCACCGATTTCCGTCAGCCTGTCCTTTTCATAGCTGAGACCGGTGGTTTCAACATCATAGATAATAATTTCCTCATTGATACTGCGCATATCATCTTTATTGATAATATTCAGCGGTACAATATCATTTACCACGTAAGCCTCACAGCCATAGATAACCTTGAAATCGTCAAGACCGGACGAGGCATTCATAGCGTCCGGGAAAGCCTGTACAACGCCGTGATCGGTTATGGCTATTGCCTTGTGTCCCCAGGAATGGGCACGCTTTATAATAGTGCCTGCGTCAGTGATAGCGTCCATTGCAGACATATTGGTATGGAGATGCAGTTCAACACGCTTTTTTTCCGCCTTGTCGGTACGCTGTTTCTTCTTTACAGCCACAATCGAAACCGGACGGATTGAGATATCCCTTGAAAAATCGTCAAATGCGATATCGCCGTACACTAAAACGGTAACACCCTTTTTAAGCTTGCCGATTTCAGTATTGTCCTTTTCGGGGTCGATGAAAAGTTTCATCTGCACAGAACCGGTATAGTCCGTAACAAAGAAAACGTGGATATTCTTTCCGGTTTTAGTAGTCTTCACGTCCGCCACATCAAAGATATCACCGATTATTGTTACCTTTCTGTCAAGCTGTTTTATTGCCTCACCTATCGGTTCAGGGGTTGAGTGTATCTTCCTTCCCTTTATCTGCTCGGCAGAATCCGGAATTATCTCAAAAGGAAGTTCAGCCTGTGAAAACTCCTCAGCGGTGTAAGGCACGTCCGTTTCCTCCGGCTCATCAAAAGGCGGCGGCTCCGGCATTGGCTCTGAAATGTTATCCCCGGTGTAAGTCTCGTCCGTTTTCTCCGGCGGCAGTGCAAACTGTTCCGTATGCTGAGGGAGCGTGGAGCGAAGTTCCTCCATCATTTTGTCATGCTCCTCAACATTAACGTTATGTTCACCAGTCAGCTCAACCTTTATTTCAAGGTCAAATTCCTCTCTGATAAGCTTTGAAAGTTCGGCACAGAAATTCGCTTTCATAAGCAGGTCATAACCGCCGTTTTTTATACCAATTGTAATAAGCCCTTCGCCGTATTTCACGTCCGCATTGTCAAGAAAACCGTTGACAACAGCAAGCTTTCTTTTAAGCTTTAAAATCAGGTCATTGTAATAGTCCATTGAGAAAAGCTCCGGCGAATAGGCACAGTGAAGAGTAATTCTGTCAAGATGAAAGAAGTTTTCAAGGTGCTTTTCAAAGGATATCACATCTTTATAGGGTATCAGTTTTGTAAACCTTACATAAAAGGAAATTTTGGTCTGGTCAGCAGAATATGTAACCTTGTATATCATACCGTCCTTTGTAATTTCAGGTATTTCAGATGTGTATTCACTTAAAAAGTCACCAAGTTTTATTTCGTTCATCTTTTACTCCCTACAGTTTTTCAATCTCTTTAAGCAGTTCGGGGACTATTTCCTCCTCGCTTACCTTTCTGAGTACTTCGCCTTTTCTGAAGATAACGGCGCACTTGTCGCCCCCAGCGATTCCGATATCAGCCTCTCTTGCCTCTCCCGGACCGTTTACTACGCAGCCCATAACAGCCACCTTGATATTCTTGTCAATATCCTTTACTGCCTCCTCGACCATTGCGGCAGTCTTAATAAGGTCGATTCTGGTTCTGCCGCAGGTCGGACAGGAAACAAGCTCCACTCCGCTGCCTCTTCCCACAGCTTTCAGAATATCCTTTGCCGCCGCAATTTCACGAACAGGGTCTCCCGTCAGTGATACTCTGATGGTTTCGCCGATATCGTCGCACAGAAGTGAGCCTATTCCGGCAGCAGATTTGATGATACCCATTCTCTCAGTACCAGCCTCGGTAACGCCCAGGTGTAACGGATAACTGCATTTCAAAGCCGCAAGACGATAGCTTTCAATCATGGTTTTAACGTCTGATGACTTTATCGAAATAACGATATCGTCAAAGTCGCAGTGTTCAAGCAGTTTTACATGATAAAGCGCACTTTCAACCAACGCCTCCGGTGTTGGAGAGCCATATCTTGCAAGAATATCCTTTTCAAGAGAACCGGAATTTACCCCTATTCTTATAGGAATATTCCTGCTTTTGCACACCTTTACCACCTGTTTTACGTTGTCAGTACCGCCGATATTTCCAGGATTTATTCTGATTTTGTCCACTCCTGCCTCAGCGGCGGCAATTGCCAGCTTGTAGTCAAAATGAATGTCCGCAACAAGGGGTATGCTGATTTTTTCCTTTATCGCCGGAATGAGCTTTACAGCCTCCATATCCGGAATTGCGGCACGGACAATGTCACAGCCTGCCTTTTCCAGTTCAACAGCCTGTGCAACACTGCCTTCGATATCGTCAGAACGCCTGTTAAGCATTGACTGAACGTAAATTTTACTTCCGTCGAGGACAAAATCCCCGACCTTAACTTTCTTAATATCTCTCATAATCTTTTACCTACCCGATTAACCTCTTAATATCGCTGAATGTCACCGCTGCAATCAACAGCATAAGCAGTGCCATTCCAATTAAATGTACTGCTCCCTCATGCTCTGGCTTGACTGGCTTTCTTCTTATAGCCTCGATAAGCAGAAACAGGAATCTTCCGCCGTCAAGTCCGGGTATCGGAAGTAAATTGAAAATGCCAAGATTTATAGTAATCAGCGTTGTCAGATTTAAAAGTGACATTGCCGATTCCTTTACGTTTGTTCCCGAATCAGCGGCGTCCCCGATTGCTCCCACAAGACCCACAGGTCCTGAAAGGTCGTTAAAGCCGTATTTTCCGGTTATAAGGTCTCTGAGCGAAAACCATACAAGCTTTGCCGTTGAAACGGTATCCTTTGCCGAATAGGACAAAACAGTCAGCGGATTTCTGTCGTTCCATTTTACATAAAAATCAATCAGCGAACCTTTTGTCTTGTCCTTGAATACTACGTTGTCAAGATTTACCTTTTCGCCGTTTCTCTTTACAACAACTTCATAGCTTTCATCGTCCCCGGAAAGAAGCGCATACTGTAAGTCCTTTATGGATAGTATGTGCATACCGTCGATTTCAACTATCTTATCACCCTCACGCAGTCCGCAGTCATAGCTTTTTGCCGAATATTCAGTGCTTTCCTCTGAGACGGTGTGAAAGGAATCCACAACAGTAGTGGGAATCTTCGGGTCCATACAGGTCACAACAACAATTATAATAAATCCCAGCAGAATATTCATAATCGCACCGGCGGCAATAACTATCATTCTCTGCCACACCGGTTTGTTGCCGAACGCACGGCTGTTGTCGCTTTCAGAATCCTCTCCCTCCATGGCGCAGAATCCGCCGACAGGAAAAAGTCTTATTGAATACTCAGTTTCACCCCATTGCTTTTTAAGCAGACACGGTCCCATACCCAGCGCAAATTTATTTACCTTAATTCCGCAGAGCTTTGCCGTGAAAAAATGTCCGAACTCGTGAATCAGAATAATAATCCCGAAAATTACAACAGCCAGAATATACTTCATTTATGCCTCCTGCTCAATCTTACTGATTACAAAATCTCTTGCCTTTTTGTCCCACATTGTCACGTCCTCATATTTCTCTATATCGTGATATGCAAACTCGTCAAGCGCCCCGGTGACAAGCTCCCCTATTTCCGTAAACTTGATTTTACCGTCTAAAAACTGCTTTACAGCCTCCTCGTTGGCACCGTTTACGATACACGGATATGCGCCCCCACGCTTTACTGCCTCAATACAAGCCGTCAGGCACCTGAAGGTTTCAAAATCCGGCTTTTCAAATGTAAGTGTGCCGTAATCTGTCAGTGAAAGAGGTTTGCAGTCGCACTCAAATCTGTCCGGATAAAGCAGTGCATACTGAATCGGTATTTTCATGTCGGGTACACCCATCTGCGCTATTACCGAATTATCACCATACTCAACAGCCGAGTGAACTACGCTCTGCCTGTGAACCACAATTTCTATCTGCTCCGGTTCAAGGTCAAAAAGCCACTTCGCCTCAATAAATTCAAGCCCCTTGTTCATAAGAGTTGAGGAGTCAATGGTAATTTTGTTGCCCATGCTCCAGTTGGGGTGATTGAGCGCCTGTTCTATGGTCACATTTTCAAGGTCGCAGAGCTTTTTACCGAAGAAAGGTCCGCCGGAAGCCGTCAGAATGATTTTTTTCAGCTGTTCACGCTTATTCCCCTGCAAACACTGGAAAATTGCGGAATGTTCGCTGTCCACCGGATAAATTCTCACATTCTTTTCAGCGGCTCTTTTCATTACCAGATTTCCGCCTGCCACAAGCGTTTCCTTGTTTGCAAGGGCGATATCCTTTCCGCTTTCGATTGCAGTCAGTGTTGGCAGCAGACCAATCATTCCAACAACGGAATTTAACAGAATATCTGAGGAGTCCGCCGCAATTTCACAAAGTCCCTCCATACCGGAAACGACTTTTACACCCCGTCCGAAAAGGGCGTCTTTCAGCGGCTTTACGTATTCCTCATTGTATATGCAGACAGTTTCCGCACCGGTTTTTATACACTGCTGTGCAAGCTGTTCCCAGTTTTTTCCGGCGGCGAGGGCGTTGACTCTGATACCGTATTTTTCCGCAACGGAAAGCGCCTGAGTGCCGATAGAACCGGTCGAGCCGATAACTGAAATAATTTTTTTCATGTCCATGATAATTATATGCAGTTCCTTTCTGAAAATCTGACTGAAACGGCAGATTAATTTTTATTCCTGTAACATTGACAAGGGGGACAATCGTCCCCCTTATTTCTCACTTATAAATACTAATCATCGAAACAAACGCATAAAAGCACGGCGCAACAAAAAGTACGCTGTCAAATCTGTCCATAGCTCCGCCGTGTCCGGGCATAATGTTTCCGTAATCCTTTATTCCGCACTGTCTTTTCAGCACCGACGCTGAAAGGTCGCCGATAGTTCCGACTACTGCCAGTGCAACACCCAGCAGAAATACTTCAAGGTAATTTACGCTTACTGTATAGTCCGAAACGTTCGGCAGAATCTTTGAATAAGCAAAGTTAATCAGCATGAAAAGCAGACCTGTCACAACAATACCGCCCACAAATCCCTCAATGGTTTTCTTCGGGCTGACTTCAGGACAAAGCTTGTGCTTACCGAAAAACGTTCCGGCAAAATAAGCCCCCGAATCAGCAAGCCACGCACCGCAAAGTCCCATAACAAGGTACATAAGACCATGCACTTTATCCATCTCATTGAGTATAACAAGACAGCTCATGGAATTGCTTACCAGAAGAGTACACGCTAATATGTAAAACATTCTGTAGTATTTCATAGTATTATGCTGTGCAATATAAGTAATAAAGAAAAACATTATAAACAGAATATTTACTAAAAATCTGTATTTTGCTCCGCCGCCTGTCACAAAAAACGGCATAACTGCCCCGTAGATAAAAGCCGGCAGACAGGTCAGGCGCAGTCCGATACACTTTCCGGCTCTGAATAGCTCGTACAGCATAAGTACTATTATTGCGGCAATGGCAATTTTAAGCACAACAGTATTGTGGAGAAACAGCACCACCAGAGCAATAACTATTCCCACGCCTGCTGAAATAAGTCTTGTTCCCATTATCACACACCTCCGAAACGCCTTGAACGTCCGGCAAAATTCACAAGTGCTTTTTCAAGCTCCTCAGGTGAAAAGTCCGGCCAGAGAACATCGGTAAAATAAAACTCCGCATAGGCTGACTGCCATATCAGAAAGTTTGAAAGCCTCAGTTCACCGCTTGGTCTTATCATAAGGTCAACGTCCGGCACGTCCTGTGTGTAAAGATAGCTGCCGAACATATCCTCGGTAATGTCCTCCGGTTTAATCTCACCGTCAGCCGCCTTCTGCGCAAGAATTTTTGAAACATGAACCACTTCGTCCCTGCCGCCGTAATTTATGGCAAGGAGCATTGTCATTTCATGGTTATCCTTTGTGTCCTCTTCAAGGTCATTCATTTTTTTCTGGAGGTCAGCGTCAAAAATGGACTTGTCGCCTAAAAACAGTACCCTTACTTCTTCGCCGATATAGTTTCTTACGTCAACTATATACTCCCTGAAAAGCTCGATTATTGCGTCAACTTCGTCCTTGGGGCGTTTCCAGTTTTCAGTGGAAAAGGCATAAAAGGTAATGTTTTTGATACCGATATCCTTGCAGTAGCGTGCAATTCGTCTGAAATTCTTTGCACCCTCCCTGTGACCGAATTTTCTCGGCAGACCTCTTTTTTTCGCCCATCTGCCGTTTCCGTCCATAATAAAGGCTATATGCTCCGGCAGGATTTCAGGCAGACCGGAGTCAGTTTTCTTCTTTCCGAATAACGCCATAGCTTACAGACTCATAACTTCCTGTTCCTTTTCAGAAACAAGGCTGTCAATATTCTTGCAGAACTTATCTGTCAGATTCTGGATATCTTTTTCACAGCTTTTAAGGTCGTCCTCTGTTATCTCGGAATTTTTCTTCATTGTCTTGAAAGTTTCCATAGTGTCACGGCGCACTGCTCTTACTGCAACCTTAGTTTCCTCGCCGTACTTCTTTATCTCCTTGCACAGTTCCTTACGTCTGTCCTCAGTAGGCTGAGGGAAAACAAGACGCAGTACCTTGCCGTCGTTTGTAGGAGTAATACCCACGTCAGAAGTGATGATAGCCTTTTCGATTGTCTTGAGAGTTGAAACGTCCCATGGCTGGATAACAAGTATTCTTGCCTCTGAAACTGAAACAGCTGCCATCTGATTTACAGGTGTGGGAGTTCCGTAGTAATCAACCATTACCTTGTCAAGAACAGCCGGATTTGCTCTTCCTGCTCTTATTGCCGCAAACTCCCCTTTCAGTCTTTCAACAGACTTGGTCATTTTGGATTCAGCTTTTTTCATTGTCTCTTTCATAATCAGTTCTCCTTAATTATTGTACCAATATTTGCGCCCATAACGGCATCATATATGTTGTCAGGTCTGCTAAGGTCGAATACCAGCAGGCTCATGTCGTTGTCACGGCACATTGTAGCGGCTGTGCTGTCCATAACACCCAGCTCGTTACTGAGTACCTCGCTGAATGTGAGGGTATCGTATTTCTTTGCGTCGTCATACTTGTGCGGGTCTTTATCATATACACCGTCAACCATAGTTGCCTTAAAGAATATATCAGCCTCAATTTCAACTGCTCTGAGGGCAGCGGCAGTATCTGTTGAGAAAAACGGGTTTCCTGTACCGCAGCCGAAAATAACTATTCTGCCTTTTTTCAGATGGTTCATAGCTTTAAGCCTGATATACGGCTCTGCAACCTGCTGCATGGTAATAGCAGTCTGCACTCTTACATCAATATCCATTGATTCAAGAACGTCAGCAATTGCAAGGGCATTGATTGTTGTTGCAAGCATACCCATGTGGTCTGCTCTTGTTCTGTCCATACCGCCGCTTGAACGACCTCTCCAGAAGTTGCCTCCGCCGACAACTATACCGATTTCCACGCCTGCCTCGGCACACTTTTTTATGCTTTCACAAATTTCAGTAATAATGCTGTAATCAAGTCCGAATTTTTTCTCACCAGCCAGCGCCTCACCACTGAGCTTTAAAAGAATCCTTTTATATCTGGGTTCCATTTTTACACCTCTCTATGTAATTTCGGGCAAATATGCCTTTATATTATTTTACACTAAATTTATCAATATGTAAAGTGAAATTTTTATAGTAAACGAAAAATATTTTTTTAGTTTACTATTAGCCGATATGCACGGAGTTTACGAAGTAAGCGGATGTGCAAGGCAATAAAATAAATAATTACTGAATTATTCCGCAACAATATTTATTTCACTTTTCGGCTCTATATAATTTGCATATATATTGAATGCGTCATGTATTGTCAGCCAATAATCATAGGACAGTGATGTAACTGACACATACTCTTTTCCCCCTTTTGTACCGTAGGTCACAAGACAGTTCTGCGCCTCGTCGGTATATCCGGTCTTGCCTGCCTCAATCAGCGCTCCTTCAACCTCGTCACCGTACATTCTGCCGAACATGGTGCTTTCAAGCTTTATTCCTTCCGGGTGCTCCTTTGTCCTTGAAGTAGTGTACTGGTACGTGGACAGTACCTCACGGCAAAGTTCATTCTGCATTGCATACTCCATTATCATTGCCATTTCAACTGATGTTGTATAGTGGTTTTTGTCATGCAGTCCGCTGGTGTTCATAAAATGGGTATTTTCCAGACCCAGATATTCAGCCTTTTCATTCATAAGCTTTACAAAGTTTTCCTCCGAACCGCATAGTTTCACCGCCAGTCCCACAGTAGCGTCCGCACCCGACGGCAGTACCGCACCGTAAAGCATATCCTTTATGGTCACAGTCTCCCCCACTTCAAAGCCTGCTCTTGATGCGTCGGCATCCACAAGGGGTTCAAGCAGTTCCTGGGTCATTGTGAATGTGTCGTCCAGAGATTCCATGTTTTCAACTGCA
>CAMCMW010000048.1 GCA_945876155.1 uncultured Ruminococcus sp.
TTAAATAAAATATTGCTCCAGCCAATTTGGCAAGGTTTAATTGGCGGAGCAATAATACAGAAAAGGGGATAGAGAAAAGTGATCGATAAAATAAAGCTGATGGAGCAGCGTTACAATGAACTTGGAAACAAGCTTTCAGAACCGGGAATTGCTGATGACCAGAAACAGTTTGCAGAGCTTATGAGAGAATACAAGAATCTCACTCCTATTATAGAAAAATATCTTGAATACCAGTCTGCTGAAAACAGCTTTAATGAGGCAAAGGAACTTCTTGATGCCGGCGGCATGGACAAGGATTTCAAGGAAATGGTTCAGGCTGAATTTGAGGAATCAAAGGAAAAGATGGAAAAGACCGCTGAGGAACTGAAAATTCTTCTTCTGCCTAAAGACCCTAATGATGACAAAAACGTTATCATTGAAATCAGAGGCGGTGCTGGAGGCGAGGAGGCGGCGCTTTTTGCCAATTCACTTTACAGAATGTACACAATGTATGCTGAGTCAAAGGGCTGGAAACAGGAGGTTTTAAGCTCTAATCCCACTGAACTTGGAGGCTATAAGGAAATAAGCTTTTCCATTGAAGGGGAGGGCGCTTATTCCCGCCTTAAATACGAAAGCGGTGTTCACCGTGTACAGAGAGTGCCGGAAACGGAGTCCCAGGGGCGTATACATACGTCTACGGTAACTGTGGCAGTACTTGCCGAGGCGGACGAGGTTGAACTGGAGATAAATCCTGCCGACCTTAAAACTGACGTTTTCAGAGCAAGCGGTGCGGGCGGACAGCATATCAACAAAACAGAATCCGCTGTAAGAATTACACATCTGCCTACGGGAGTTGTTGTTGAATGTCAGGACGAGAGAAGTCAGTACAAGAACAAGGACAAGGCTATGAAGATACTTCGCTCACGTCTTTATGAGGAATTGCAGCGTGAACAGCATGACAAGATTGCGTCAGAGAGAAGAACACAGGTGGGAACAGGCGACCGTTCTGAGAGGATAAGAACCTACAACTATCCACAGGGACGCCTTACAGACCACAGAATAGGACTTACGATTTATCGTCTTGAGGATATATTAAACGGGAATTTGGAGGAAGTACTGGATGCACTGGCGACCGCTGACCAGGCGGCAAAGCTTGCAATGCAGCAGAACAATTGAGAAAAATGGAAGAAACCAGATTGTTAACAGATTCAAGAGAGGATCTGATTTATGCGGCAAATTTAATAAAAAGCGGAAAAGTTGTGGGCATTCCGACCGAGACTGTTTATGGTCTTGGGGCAGACGCTTCAAATCCTGAGGCGGTAAAGGCGGTGTTTGCGGCAAAGGGCAGACCGGCTGACAATCCGCTTATTGTTCATATATGCAGTATTACAACAGTGAAAATACTGGCTCATGACGTTCCGGAACTTTTTTACCGTCTGGCTGAAAGGTTCTGGCCCGGACCTCTTACAATGATTGTTCCGAAAAATAAAACCATTCCTTATGAAACCTCCGGCGGACTGGAAACTGTGGGAATAAGAATGCCCTCACACCCTGTTATGAGAGAGCTTATTGCCATGAGCGGACCAATTGCGGCACCGTCTGCTAATATTTCAGGTTATCCCAGTCCTACTACCGCACAGCACGTCTTAAAGGATATGAACGGAAAAATACCGGCAATAATTGACGGCGGAGTGTGCAATTTCGGAGTTGAGTCCACTGTTATCAGCTTTGAAGACAGGGATACTGTAAGAATCCTCAGACCGGGCAGTATTACAAAGGAAATGCTGGAAGAAGTGGCTGCGGACGTAGTTGTGGACAGTGCAATCATCAATGACATTCAGGACGGTCAGAAGGCTATGTCACCGGGAATGAAGTACAAGCATTATTCACCGGCTGCCGACGTAGTAATAGTTGACGGGGATATTGAAAGTTTCTGCCGCTTTGTGGGTGAAAACAATTCGGACGGCTGTTTCTGTCTTGTACCGGACGGCGACAGCAGATATGATATTCCGTGCAGATACCAGACATACGGTGCTGACAGCAGACAGCAGGCGCACAATCTTTTTGCAAGACTGCGTGAGCTTGACGAAATGGGCGTAAAAAAAGTCTTTGTCAGACCGCCTTCAAAGGACGGAGTAGGTCTTGCAGTTTACAACCGTCTGCTGAGGGCGGCAGGATTTGAGGTGATAAGCCTATGAAGTGTCTGGAAAATGTTATGATAGTCGGTCTGACCGGTCAGACGGGCGCAGGGAAAACTACAGTCTGCCGTGTTTTTGAGGACAACGGATTTACTGTTATAAATGCAGATAAGGTTGCAAGAGATGTGACAGTCAAAGGCTCACCCTGCCTTAAAGAACTGTGCGATTTTTTCACTAAGGATATTCTTCTCGAGGACGGAAGTCTTAACAGGCATATGCTTGGGGACATTGTTTTTGCTGACAAGAAAAAGCTTGAAATACTAAATTCCGTTACATATCCTTACATCACATCTGAAATCCTGTCTGAGATAAAAAGGTGTTCGGCAGCCGGACACAAGCTTATACTCCTTGACGCTCCGACCTTATTTGAAAGTCGGACAGACGATTTCTGCGAGCTTATTATTTCGGTGATTTCCCGTGAGGATCTGAGGATAGAAAGAATTATGAAAAGGGATTCCATAAGCAGAGAGTCTGCGCAAAACCGTATCAACTCTCAGCTGAAAGAGGAGTTTTTCAGGAATAATTCTGATTTTATTATTAAAAATAATGGTGATGTGGAAAATTTATTCGATGTCGCAAAGGAAGTTTCTGATAAAGTCAAAGATTATTATTATAATAAATACATCTACTGAACGGAGGTTTTTGAAATGAGCAAGGAAAAATCAGAGGGCAAGGAGCTTAAAAAGGCTCTTTTGTCAAAAAAGGAAAATGCTTTTCTCAAAATGAAGAGCGAAGATATCAAGAAGTGCGATAAGTTCTGCGAGGGCTACAAGGCATTTCTTGACGCTGCCAAAACTGAAAGAGAGGCAGTTGAGTACACGATAAAGCTTATCGAGGACAACGGTTTTGTTGAATACAAGCCGGGTATGAAACTTAAAGCCGGTGACAAGATTTACAGAAACAACAGGGGAAAAGCCGTTATGATGGCGGTAATCGGAAAAGAGGATATTAAAAAGGGTGTAAGGCTCTGCGCTGCCCATATTGATTCCCCGAGACTTGACTTAAAGCAGTGCCCCCTTTATGAGGACACCGAAATGGCACTCTTTAAAACTCACTATTACGGCGGTATCAAGAAATACCAGTGGGCGGTTAGTCCTCTTGCACTCCACGGTGTTATCGTCAAAGCGGACGGTTCAAAGGTAAAGGTTACAATCGGCGAGGACGAGGACGACCCTGTATTCTGTGTAAACGACCTTCTGCCGCATCTTGCCGGAGACCAGATGAAGAGAAATCTTGCACAGGGAATCAAGGGCGAGGAACTTAACATTGTAATCGGTTCAAGACCGTTCAAAGAGGACGGACTGAGTGACGCTGTAAAGCTTAACATCATGCAGATACTCAATGAAAAGTACGGCATTGTTGAGGACGATTTTCTTTCCGCAGAGCTTGAGGCTGTTCCGGCATTCAAGGCAAAGGATATCGGTTTTGACAGAAGCATGATAGGCGCTTACGGCCATGACGACAGAGTGTGCGCATATACAGCACTTATGGCAGCTGTAAAGTGCAGCAATCCAAAGCACACCGCTGTTACCGTACTCACCGACAAGGAGGAAACAGGCAGTGACGGCAATACCGGACTCCAGTCTGCGTACCTCAAATACTTCATTGCCGATTTAGCCGCTGAATTTGGTGCTGAGGGCAGGGAAGTGCTTTCAAATTCACAGTGTATGTCAGCGGACGTAAATGCGGCGTTTGACCCGACTTTCCCTGACGTTATGGACAAGAGAAACTGTGCGTTTATCAACTACGGCGTTGTTGTTACAAAGTTTACAGGTGCAAGAGGAAAATCAGGAACATCAGACGCCTCTGCTGAATTTGTAGGTAAGATACGCAGTCTGCTTGACGAAAACAAGGTTATTTGGCAGACCGGTGAGCTTGGAAAGGTTGATATGGGCGGCGGCGGAACAGTTGCTGCATACATTGCAAACCTCAACGTTGACACAATCGACGTAGGCGTACCAGTTCTTTCAATGCACGCACCTTTTGAAACGGTTTCAAAAATTGACGTTTACCAGACATACAAGGCTTTTGAGGCTTTCATAAAGTAATTATCACAGCCGTACTGCTAAAACAGTACGGTTGTTTTGCAATAAAATAATATCGAAAAACGATAAAAAATACTTGACAATCAGAAAATAATGTGATATACTTTTCCTATAATAAGGAAAGGGGTATATACTATGTGGACTAAAACCAGATCACTTTTGCTTTCAAGAATACTTACAATGGTTACCGGAGGAATAGTTCTTATCCTGACTTTTTTTGTGCCGGCATTGTCACAGTGGTATGAAAAAATGTCTTTGGGAAGAGGCTTGTTCGGGGAATCGGGAATAGTAGTGCCTATGTGCATCTGTCTTTACGTTTGCGAAATACTGGCGCTTATTGCCCTGCTTGAACTGCACGTTCTGCTTGAAAACATCAACAGAGAGCAGGTCTTTACACAGCGCAACACCGCTTGTTTAAGACGCATTTCATGGGCGTGTATGCTTGCAGGAGTTTCCTTTGCAGTGTTCGGACTGTGGAAGTTTATTTTTCTGCTGCCGGCAATGCTTGCGGTCATGTTCGGACTTATCATGAGAGTGCTGAAAAATGTTTTTGAAAAGGCTGTGGAGATAAAATCGGAAAACGATTTTACAGTCTGACAGGGGAGAATGATATGGCTATAATTGTAAATCTTGATGTAATTATGGCAAAGCGGAAGATTTCTTCAAACGAGCTTGCCGAAAAAATTGATATCACTCCTGCCAATCTTTCCATACTCAAAACCGGAAAGGCAAAGGCTGTGCGGTTTTCTACCCTTGATAAGATATGCAAGGTGCTTGACTGCCAGCCGGGGGATATACTTGAATGGTGTGAGGACGATTAGTATGAAAGGAGATTCTGACATGGACGAAATAAACATCATTGACACAGTTAAAGCGGAAAAAAAGGAAGTAAACTTCAGCGTTGCGGAATGTACCTGTTCCATTGTGATACTGGTGCTATCACTGGGATTTGTGCGGTTTGTGCTGTACAACACCTCCGGATTTCTTTCAACAGGTATTTTTGCGGCAATTATCACGGCGGCTATTGTGTTTATGAAAAAAGCAGAGGTTAAGTTCACGAAATTCAACTGCGTTCTTGCAGCCGTTATGTACCTGTTCAGCACAGTCTATTCAATCACCGACAACGTCCTTATAGAGTTTCTTGACACTGTTTTTCTGCTTTCCGGTATCGGGTATTTTGTGTATTCAACGGCGCACGGCAAAAAAACGCTGGAACGATTTCTCCCGTTTGCACTGGTAAAAGCAGTTTTTGAGTATCCTTTTGCCAACTTCTCTTTTGAATTCAAAGCAGTCAATGCGTCTGTAAGAAGTTCAAAGTTCGGCAGTAATTTTAAAATGATTATTACAGGACTTCTGGTCACGATTCCTCTTACGACCGTTGTGGGTATGCTGCTTATGTCCGCAGATGACGGCGTTGCTGATATGCTGGGAAGTGTATTCAGTTTTGTTGCGGCTGAGAATGTCTGGCGTGTGATTTGTCAGATTGTCATTGCGATACCCTGCGCCTGCTGGTTTTTCAGTATGCTTTACACTAATATCCACCATGAAAAAATCACCCCTCTTTCAGACGAGGAATGTGAAAGAAGTATTGCCAATGCAAAGTGTGTGCAGAACATGATAATCTACACCGCTGTTACTCCTATCTGCATATTATATGTGATGTTCTTTATCTCACAGGCAAACTACTTCCTTTCAGCCTTTTACGGCAGACTGCCGGAGGGTTACATCTACTCGGACTATGCAAGAAAAGGATTTTTTGAACTGTGTATCATTTCAATGATAAATTTAGCGGTTATACTTATTATAAATCTGCTTGCTAAGAAAGGCGGAAAAAACAAATCTGCAGTACTTAAAATCTACAGCCTCATGCTTTGCGTGTTTACACTTGTGATGAT
The DNA here is from genome assembly GCA_945876155.1 of uncultured Ruminococcus sp. Lineage (GTDB taxonomy): Bacteria > Bacillota > Clostridia > Oscillospirales > Ruminococcaceae > Porcipelethomonas. The sequence goes on from CAMCMW010000048.1 coordinate 6,118, forward strand.
AGCAGTTGCCATAAGCAAAATGGTCATATACATTTCCGCTTACGGACTGACAAGGCTGAGAGTTTATACAATGTGGTTCATGGTGCTGCTGGCATTTTTCTTTGTTATCATTGGTATAAAGCAGCTGCGGTTTGAGTTTTCTACGGCAAAATGGGCGGCGGCGGTGTTTACAGTTATGTTTGCAGTTTTGTGTTTTTCACGTCCCGACGCTGTGATTGCAAAATATAATATTGAAATGTACAATGCCGGAAACCTCAGTGAACTTGATATAAATTCCCTTTTTGAACTGTCCGACGACGCTGTGCTAACTGCAATAAAAAGCGGAGCAGTAACCACAGAAGATGCAATGGAAAAACACTGTACAAACGACGATTCATACAATATTTCAAGTTTACTGGTAAATAAGTACCTTTCATAAAATACGGCTTTTTTGTCCTGTCACTGGAAATAAACCTTACATCAGTAGTTGACAAAACGGAAAAAATCATTTATAATATTATGATAGAATATTTATGCCGGCTTTTGCCGGAAGAATTGAATAAGGAGTTTAATTGGCTATGGCAAAAAAGCAGATATCCAGAGAAGGTTTTGAAAAACTTCAGGAAGAATACACACGACTTGTAACAGTCAGACGTGCTGAGGTTGCCCAGAAGCTGAAAGAGGCAAGATCCTTCGGTGACCTTTCAGAAAACGCTGAGTATGATGAGGCTAAAAACGAACAGGCACTTCTCGAGGCACAGATTGCACAGTTGGAAGAAACTATCTCAAATGCTGAGGTTGTTGATGATGATAAAATTTCAGTAGATGAAATCGGTATCGGTTCTATTATCAAAATCAAGAGAGTAGGCAGTGAGGACGTCGAAACTCTCCAGATTGTCAGCACAACTGAGGCTGATGTTGACGGCGGAAAAATTTCTGACGATTCTCCGATAGGAAAAGCGGCTATGAAGAAGAAAGTCGGCGATATTTTCATAGTTGAGGCTCCGGTAGGCGAACTCAGATTTGAAGTTATGGATATTTCAAAGTAAAATTAATTGGCGGTGAAAATCAGACAATGAGTGAAAATCAGAATAATATAACAGAGGAAATTACCGAACAGGATATTAATATACTGAAAAAGGTGCGCCTTGAAAAGCTTGATGACTTAAAGTCAAGAAATGCTGACCCTTATCAGATAACAAAGTACGATGTCACAGGCAAAAATGCGGCTTTAAAGGCACAGTATGAGGCTGACGAGGCTGCTGCAAAGGCTGCTGCCGGCGACGATGAGGAAAAGCTTGCACAGGAACTTGACAAGCTCAAGGAAAAGAAAGTTTCCATTGCCGGACGTATCATGAGCTGGCGTGATATGGGCAAGGCTAACTTCATTGACGTAAGAGATGAATCTGACAGGATTCAGGTCTATGTCAGAATGAACGATATCGGCAAGGAAGAATTTGCTGAATTCAAGAAGTGGGATATCGGCGATATCGTTGGTATCGAGGGCTTTGTTTTCAGAACAAGAAAGGGAGAAATTTCTGTTCATGCAGAAAAGATAACTCTCCTTTCAAAGTCACTTCTTCCGCTTCCTGAAAAGTGGCACGGTCTTAAAGACCAGGATATGCGCTACAGACAGCGTTATCTTGACCTTATCGTAAATCCGGACGTCAAGGACACTTTTGTAAAGAGAAGTCTTATTCTCCGTGAGATAAGAAACTATCTTGACAGTCTGGGCTATATCGAGGTTGATACTCCGGTACTGCATACACTGGAAATCGGTGCAGCTGCAAGACCTTTCAAGACACATCACAATGCCCTTGACATTGATATGTATCTGAGAATTGAAACAGAGCTTTATTTAAAGAGACTTATAGTAGGCGGCTTTGAAAAGGTTTACGAGGTAGGACGTATTTTCAGAAACGAGGGTATGGACACATCTCACAATCCGGAATTTACTTCAATTGAAATGTATCAGGCTTACACAGATTACAAGGGCATGATGGAACTTATTGAAAATATGTACGAAACTCTTGCACTGAAAATTTGCGGAAATACTACTGTTTCATATCAGGGCGAACAGATTAACCTTGCAGCACCGTGGGAAAAGCTTACAATGGTTGAGGCTGTTAAGAAGTATGCCGGTGTTGACTACAATGACTGGGCAACTGACGAGGAGGCAAGAGCCTGTGCAAAGGCAAAGGGCGTAGAGGTCGAAGAGGGCGAAAATGCCACAAAGGGACACGTTCTCATTGCATTCTTTGACGAGTTTGTAGAGGCAAAGCTTATCCAGCCGACTATTATCTACGATTACCCGGTTGAAAATTCTCCTCTTG
>CAMCMW010000049.1 GCA_945876155.1 uncultured Ruminococcus sp.
CTTTACATAACAGGTATTGCCATGGGAAAAAACGGTATGTATATCCTTGCGGCTGCCGGACTTGGAACTTCTATTATGTGGCCTATGTTTGTGTACCTGATACAGCTTTACTATCCGCCGGAATCAAGAGGCAAGGCTGTGGGACTTATAACCGGTCTTTCAACATTTTTCGATATCGGTTTCAACGCACTTTTCGGCGTTATTTCCGAACAGATTGGCTACGGTCTGAGTATATGGATACTTCCGGTGGCATCTGTGCTTTTCCTAGTTCCTTTCGGAATACTTACATTCGGTTTTAAGAAGAAATGTAAGATGTATTCGTAAGGTGCGGATATGAGTAAATTATATTATCTTGCGGCACTTGTTATTTATATTTCAAGTACTGTAATAACGAGAATATTTGATATTGATACCCACAATACTTTATGGTCAGCCATGTTCTTTTTGTTATTGTTTTTGCCGCTGAATATGGGGTGTGCTGTTAATTCCGGAATTTACAGAAAAAAGGACTCTCCCCTCAGATTTCTGTTTTATTACTTCTCGTTTATGTGTTCACTGGCAATTTTGCTTATAGCAGGTTTAACACCGATAATTCTGAAAAAAACAAGTGAATGTTTAATTGTTCTGGCGGCTTACATTGTTACAGCACTTGTTTTTACAGTATGTTATTTACTTCGCAAAAAATGTGACAATAAGAAGATATACGGATATTTTTCGGTTTTATTTACGCTGTCCGCAATTATACTTTTTGTTATATTTATTTTTGTTAAAAATTAAGGGGATGCCCTCTCTTGCAGGGCTTCCCCTCTAAACTAAAAAACAACGTGCGAGCAATGCCCGCACCTACTACAGTATAAAATATTGTTTTTTGTATGGGCGACCATTGGTCGACCGTTTATATTATTCTACAAAATAACCTCTTTGTTAAAGCTTGAAACAATCTTGTTCCAGAGGTCAGCGTCAACCCCCTCACTGCCCACATCACTGCCGGAAACACGCTTATACATATTAACCGAACGCTCCGTAGGGGCATCGTAAATACCAGTCAGCTCAATAACCGGCATATTCTTATAACCGTTTCCGATAGTATTCATCATGACCTGAATAAAATAGACTGCCGGTCCGGCACTTCCGGGGATAATGACCGTGTCCTTTCCGAAAACGTCCGGTTTTATTATGAGAGGATAAAAAAAGCTGTTGACCTCTGCGAGTTTTTTCCATGTGGCAGAATCAGCATTTCCCGTTGCCGGCAGACCGTATTCCCTCTGAAATATCTTTACTGCGTCCGATGTTTCCGGTCCGTATATACCGTCGGGGTTTATGCGTGGAATACGAGGGTTGTAATATGATATCTCGTGTAAAAAACGCTGGAGTTCTTTTATATGCTCCCGTTTCTGTTCGTAACTAAACATAATTTACCACCTACTGAATAACATATCCCGGATTCTGATACGGCCGTTTGTCATAGCCGTATTTTAAATCGGAATATACTCCGGCAATCTCGTTCCATGTTGCCGCCCCCACAATGCCGTTTGCCGGAAGTCCGAACTGTTTCTGAAATGCCAGAACAGAGGAGCGTGTGACCGGTCCGAAATAGCCTGTGTTTTCCACTGCCGGAATGTTGGGATACGTCTGATTTATTAATGTCAGGTACTCCTGGATAACCTTGACATCTTCACCCCTCATGCCCTCTCTGAGAACTCTGCCGGGGTAGAGAATAACGTCAGAACCTTCTGTGCTGGGTACGGACTCAACAATTCCCAGGTATGCCCTGTAAATGTCCAGCCATGTCTGCCTGTCAACAACGCCTGTCTGGGGCAGACCGAAAACCTGCTGAAATGATTTGACTGAATTTTCCGTCTGCTCACCGAAATATCCGGTAATGTCCACCGGCTGAACGTCTGCGTAGTATGCGCCGATAACCGCAAGGAAATACTGCAAAGCCCGTACTTCCATAGTCTGCATACCAATGCTTAAATCGCCTGTAAACTGCTTCTGAACGTCCTCAAGACTTAACCCCTCTGAATTAAGCTCCGCAAGCTTTTTGACGCTTGTGTATATGTACATTATCTTGTACCACGTTGACTTGTCAACAGTTCCGGTCTGTTGCAGGTTGAAAATCTCCTGAAACTTTTTGACTGCCTCTTCTGTAGGTTCATCAAATACGCCGTCGGTCACAGGAATTTTGGGTATCGCCGGATAATTTCTTGAAATTCGGTTTAGGCGTATCTGAATATCCCTTACCTCGTTTGACTGTATTCCCAGTTTCAGAACAATGTCGGGATAGGACGGAATGTACGGCGAAATGGGTGCATTTTTCACTATATTGATATCATCTCCGTAATAATGCTGTAGTATCTGATAGGGAGTGTAGCCCATCTCCGCAAGGTCCACTGTACCCCACTGTGAAAGCCCCTCACACTGGACAGTCGTACCGTTGCAGAACTGTGTAAAAAGCGGCTCAACGCTGCCCTGACGTACCACATAATCAGTAAAAAGCTCATCTACAAGCTCGCTTATGTTTTCAAAAATTTCACGTCCGTAAATGAATTTCTGGTCGTACTGAGTAGAATTTGTAATGTCAAAATCATAGCCTCTTGAACGGTACCACTCGGTATAGACACGGTTTAAGGCAAAGGTTGTGATAGCGTAAATGTTGGCTCTCAGGGATTCTTCCGGCCATGTCGGGAAAATCTCACTGCTTGCCACGTTCTTTACATAGTCCGGAAAGCTTACGGTAACATTTTCAGCGTCCTCATTTGGTCTGCCGAGGTGTACTGTGATTGTTTCCGGAATAAACGGTTCTCCTGGCATAAAGTTTCTCCTTAAAATATCGGTTCTGTATTTTCAAAAGTGATAGACCTGCCGTTGTCCTCAAAATTAAAGGGCATAGGGATAAGATTGAAACGCTGTATTGAGGTCACTCCGGCGAAAACCGGAACGTCTGTGCTGACTTCACGGTAATAATCTTTCAGATAGGCGCTAACGGTATAGACAGCATAATTCTGGAATGATTCCGGTGCATTGGTTTTCAGATTTGGCGGTGCAGGCAGCTTTATTTTTTCGATAGAACCGCTTTCGTCTGTCACGCCGGAAAAAACCAGTTCCTCTTCTTTGCCGTTTTTTCTGACAACGGTTATTGCCGCATTGGGAAGTGGCATTCCGTTGTCACCGGTTCGGGTCTCAACCTTTAAGAAACCGTAATCGGTGTAAGGCGTTTTTCCGTCAATAGGCGTATGTTCAACCGACATTTTACCGTAATCCTGCGAATTGTTCCTGTTCATATTGGGGGATACTGGTTCTGGGGACGGCTGTCTCATAAATTCCGGAATTACCGGTTCGGGGAACCTCTGTCTGATACTTTCATTCTCAGGTTTGTTCTGCACTGGCTGCTGACGCAGTTCATCAGATTTCATTTCCTCCGGCTGTGGTTCGTTCACTTCTTCGTCTGCTATATCCTCCTGTATCTGAGCCGTTTCATTTTCAAGGGAGATACTTTCCGGCGGTGCTTTTTCAAGGGGGGCAGTTTTTTCAGCATCCTCTGCCGGTTGTTGGGTACTGTTTTCCTGTGTGCTTATGGAAGCATTCTTATTCATGGAATAAAACTTCATCATTTCGTCAAGGTACTTCTGACTGTCGCTGCGAATATCCTGTTCGTTCAAATTAACTCCACCGTTCAGATATTATTGTTTCCAGTAATGTATATTCAGAAGGCAGTCAGAATATGAACAAAACAAAAACCGCACAGGTAATTTACACCCGTGCGGTCTGCAATATCAATTATTTTTCAGTACAAAACTCAACCTTTTCTCCGGCGAGAATCTTGTTTGTAGTTCTCATAGCGCACATTTTACCGCACATTGAACAGGTGTGTCTGTCCTTCGGCGGAACGCTTTCAAAGTATCTCTGCGCCTTTTCCGGGTCAATAGCGTACTTGAACATCTCGTCCCAGTCAACACGTCTTCTGGCGTCGCTCATCTTGTTGTCGATATCTCTTGCACCAGGGATACCCTTTGCGATATCAGCCGCATGAGCCGCAATCTTTGATGCCACGATTCCCTCACGTACATCATCTGCGTCAGGCAGTCTGAGATGTTCTGCCGGAGTAACGTAGCAAAGGAAGTCCGCACCGTTTGCCGCCGCAATTGCACCGCCGATTGCAGAAGTTATGTGGTCATAACCCGGAGCAATGTCAGTAACAAGCGGTCCTAAAACGTAGAACGGCGCATTGTGGCAAAGTCTTTTCTGGATAGTCATGTTGGCGGCAATTTCGTTCATTGCCATGTGTCCCGGTCCTTCAACCATGACCTGTACGTCCTTTGCCCACGCTCTTTCGGTCAGCGCACCAAGTTCAATAAGTTCTGAAATCTGTCCGGCGTCTGTACTGTCGTTGATTGAACCCGGTCTTAAAGCGTCACCCAGACTGATTGTTACATCATATTCTCTCAGAATGTCCAGCACTTCGTCGTAGTACTCGTAGAACGGATTTTCATTTCCCGTCATTTCCATCCACGCAAAAAGCAGTGAACCGCCTCTTGAAACGATGTTTGTCAGTCTGCCCTGACGCTTGAACGCCTCAACTGCTCTTCTGTTGATTCCAGCGTGGATAGTCTGGAAGTCAACGCCCTCTTTTGCGTGAGCCTCAACTACTTTAAGGAAATCCTTTGCAGTGATTTCAAGGAGATCCTTTTCAAGATAGCCGATAGCGTCGTACATTGGTACAGTACCAATCATAGCCGGAGACATTGCCACCAGTTCCTGACGGAAAGTATTGGTCTTGCCGTAGTTGCTAAGGTCCATTATAGCCTCACAGCCGAAGTCGATAGCCATTTTAACCTTCTGCATTTCCATGTCATAGTTTTTGCAGTCGCCGGAAATACCGAGATTTACGTTGATTTTTGTTCTGAGTCCCGAACCGATTCCCTCTGCACTCAAAGCCTTGTGGTTGATATTGGCTGGAATACACACACAGCCCGACGCAACCTTTTCTCTGAGAACCTCTGTATCAATATTTTCCTTTTTAGCAACGACTTCCATTTCGGGGGTAATAATACCCTTTTTCGCTGCCTCCATCTGAGTTTTGTAATTCATTTATACTTCCTTTCTGTATTATAGAAATGATTAAGCGGACCTCTTCCTTTTCCCAGGTCAAGACCGTCTGCAATCGCTCCTGTTACGTAATTTTTAGCATTTTCCACACTCTTCGCCATGCCGTGTCCCAGCGCGAGATTTGCCGCAATTGCCGAGGAAAGAGTACAGCCTGTGCCGTGGGTATTGGGATTGTCAATTATGACATTGCGGAAAACGCTGAATTGCTTACCGTCATAGAAAACGTCTGCGGCGGCGGATTTAAGGTGACCGCCCTTGACAAGTACGCTTTTGCACCCCAGTCCCATAATTTTTTCAGCAGCGGCTTTCATGTCGGTTTCAGACTGTATTTTCATTCCGGTAAGGGTTTCGGCCTCCGGAATATTTGGCGTTACGATGTCTGCCACCGGAAAAATCTTCTCCACAAGTGTCTTAACAGCGTCTTCCGTAATAAGCCTGTGACCGCTTGTGGACACCATGACCGTATCAGCCACAACATTTTCGGCATTTTCACGTTTTAGGAAATCAGCGACGGTATTTATAATTTCCGTGTCGGAGAGCATACCAATCTTAACGGCGTCGGGTCTGATATCGGAAAAGACTGCCTCCAGCTGTTTTTCCACAAATTCCGGGGGAATATCGTGAATACCGCTGACACCAAGGGTATTCTGTGCGGTAACGGACGTTATAACGCTCATAGCGTAACAGCCGTTTGCAGATATAGTCTTGATATCCGCCTGTATTCCTGCACCGCCGATACTGTCGCTGCCTGCGATAGTCAGAACTGTTTTCATTCGCTGCTCCTTTTACATTTGTTCCAGTATATCTTTCAGCACTGCCGCCGCAAGCTGAATATCATTCTGCGAAAACAATGCAGAAACAACGGCAATTCCGGCAATTCCGCTGCCTTTGAGCCTCATGGCATTTTCAGCGTTGATACCGCCGATAGCCACCACCGGTATGGATATCTGTGTACATATCCTGTTAAGCTCTTCAATTGAAAGCGGCACTGTATTTTTCTTGGTCGGCGAACCAAACACCGCTCCGCAGCCGAGATAGTCAGCACCAGCCGCCCACGCAGCCTGTGCCTCGTGAAGATTGTGGGCAGTAGCACCAATAATGGCGTTTTCGCCCAGAATTCTCCTTGCGTAAATAATGTCGCCGTCAGTAAGTCCGAGGTGAACACCGTCCGCACCTGCCTTGTAGGCAATGCGTACTGAATCATTGACGATAAGCGGCACATTATATTTGTGACAGACAGGTTTAAGCTCCTCTGCCATTTCAATTATTTCTTCTTCACTGCGGTTCTTTTCCCTCAGCTGAACAATAGTTGCGCCGCCCTTTATAGCCTGTTCAACCGCCTGTGCAAGCTTTACTCCTTCTTTCAGGGAGTCGCTGCCTGCAACCGCATAAAGTCTTAATTGCTCTTTTGAAACACTCACTTTTAAAACACTCACTTTTCTGAACCATGTTAAAAGGCGTACTCCATAAAAAGGAGTACGCCGAAATATCGTATTATACTCCCTTCGCCGGCATTATCCGTTCAGGTTTAACGGGTATGATCTCAGCCTGTTTTCACAAGCACCCCGGATTTCATTTTACTTCAATTCAACAACCCAGCCGTATTCATCTGGAATCTTGCCCCACTGAATACCTGTCATTGTGTCGTAAAGCATCTGTGAAATATTACCAATCTTGTTGTCGTTTATCTCCATGATCTTGTCATTCCATTTCAGATGACCGACCGGTGAAATAACCGCAGCTGTACCAGTACCGAATACCTCGTCCAGTTTTCCGGCGTCATAAGCGTCAGCGATTTCCTGGATAGAAATTCTTCTTTCAGTTACCTTGTAGCCCTTTTTACGGCATATCTCAATAGCGGATTTTCTTGTAATACCCGGCAGAACAGAGCCTGTCAGTTCAGGAGTAATAACTTCTCCGTCAATTACAAAGAAAATGTTCATAGAGCCGACTTCTTCAACATACTTCTGCTCAACACCGTCAAGCCAGAGAACCTGTTCATAGTCCTGCTTGTGAGCCTCGTCCTGACCGGCAAGAGAGATAGCGTAGTTAGCGGCTGTCTTTACAAAGCCTGTACCGCCTCTTACGGCTCTTACGTATCTGCTTTCAACATAGATTTTAACAGGGTTCAAGCCTGTTGAGTAGTATGCACCGGACGGTGAAAGGATAATCATAAACAGGTAGTGGTCTGCCGGACGGACGCCAACATAAGGGTCAGTTGCGATAACAAACGGTCTTATGTATAAAGATGCACCCTCTGTGTGAGGAACCCAGTCCTTTTCAACATTCAGAAGAGTTGTAAGCGCATGTAAAGCGTCCTCTTCAGGAATTTCAGGAATGACCATTCTCTTGTTAGATGTGTTAAGTCTTTTGAAATTTTCGTCCGGACGGAAAAGCTGGATTTTTCCCTCGGCAGTACGATAAGCTTTAAGTCCCTCAAAGACTTCCTGTCCATAGTGGAGGCACATAGCCGCCGGTGAAAGTGACAGATTCTGATAAGGAACGATTCTTGCGTCATGCCAGCCCTCGCCTGTGTCATAGTTCATAATGAACATATGGTCCGTAAAGATGTGACCGAATCCCAGCTTGGTTTCGTCAGTCGGTTTCTCCTTAGGCGTGGTGGTAAGTTCCATTCTGATATTCATTAAATAAGACTCCCTTTTATGTCTGTTCATTGGCAGACAGTAATATATTTTTTGTGAAATTTGGTTTTGTATGCTGCAATCGCTGCCGCCGCACCAATCGCAACAGCAGAAAACGCCAAAACTGCCAGCACGATTTTACTGCATTTTTTCATTTTCATGCACCCCTTAAAACAGCACCGCATAATTTCTGTATAACTGCTGCTTTTTATATTATATCACATTTTTTTCGGTTTGGCTATATATTTTTTTAATTTTTTCGGGAAATTTATTTAATAAAGTTATAGTAAACGAAAAATATTATTTTAGTTTACTATTAGCCGATATGCACGGAGCTTACGAAGTTAGCGAATGTGCAAGGCAATAAAATCAATCTCACACGTAAATCACAGTTATCCCTGCAAATTTCACATTACCTTCAAGGTAAAGGGTCTTGCCATTTTTTATGCCATTTTTCTCTCCCTTTTCATCAACTCCGCCAACTGAACAGTTTAATTTGTTAATAACAGTCCATTCTTTTGGAACATAGAGTTCTATTCCGGAAAAATCTGATACTATAACGGCAGTAGCCTCGTTTGCGTACATTTCAGCATTGTCAAAATAGACTTTCATTCCGCCGAAGGAACTTCTGATACTGATGTCCTTGAACATTTTTGA
>CAMCMW010000050.1 GCA_945876155.1 uncultured Ruminococcus sp.
GTCTCTTTCTATTATACACTACTTCTGAGGTTTACACAAATTTTGGGGGTGAGTCTGATGTTTATCTGGGTAATGATACTAAGCAGTTCTTCATCAACAGTATCACCGGTTTTTATTCTCTGAAGTTCAGAGCTCACTTCTGCCAGCTCATTTTTCAGAGCTTTATGAATTCTCGGATTACCGTTTACTATTATATCTCGCTGCAAAGCACGGTTAATCAGATAATCCTGTTTGGTATACCCAGACAATTTTACAAAACTGTCAAGCAATTCATTCTCTTCGGGCGACATTCTGAAGGAAACAGTTTTGCAGCGAAATCGCCCTTTGTTATCAAGTTTTTTTGCTGACATCATTTTCACCCCTCTCAATATCCAGTTTATCTGCAATTTCGTTCTGTTTTGTCGGGAACAGGTGTGCATAACGATATGTAATGTCAATGCTTTCATGCCCCATACGGTCAGCAATTGCTACTGCAGAAAACCCCATTTCAATCAGCAGAGAAACGTGTGAATGACGCAAATCATGGATACGAATGCGTTTTAAATTCTGTTCTTTGCACCCTCTGTCCATTTCATGATGAAGATACGATTTACTGATTTCAAAAATACGACTGCTATCTTCTGTTCCGTATAATGAATCAATATATTCTTTCATTTCTTCACAAAGGAAATCGGGCATTGAAATAACCCTGATGCTTTTGGGTGTTTTAGGCTCAGTTATTACATCTTTCCCTTTAAGATATTGGTACGACTTTGTAATTGAAACAGTACCCTTATTAAAATCAAAGTCTTCTTTTGTAAGAGCAAGCAGTTCTCCTAATCTGATGCCACACCAGTAAAGCATTTCAAAGGCATAGAAAGAAATGGGTTTGTCCATCATAGAATCAGCAAATTTTAGGTATTCCTCTTTTGTCCAGAAAAGCATTTCCTTCGACTTTTCCTTGCCGATATTACCAGCTTTAGCTGCCGGATTATTTTTCAAATCATAAAACCTTACAGCAAAATTAAATATTGCAGAAAGCTGATTATGTACAGTTTTCAGATATACCGGCGAATAAGATTCTCCATTTTCTTTTTTATATCTCAGCAATTCATTCTGCCAGGTTATAATATCCTTAGGCTGAATCTCGTTGATTTTTTTGCTGCCGAAAAACGGAAGAATCTTGCTGTCAATAATTGCATTTTTCGTTTGCCAGGTATGTTCACGAATACGGTTCTTCATTTTGTCCCGATATATCTCTACAAATGCTTCAAATGACATATTCAGGTCTGATGTCTGCTGAAGTAAAAAGTTTCTTTCCCATTCAGATGCTTCTCTTTTTGTAGCGAAACCACGCTTAAGTTTCTTTCTTCTTATTCCTTTCCAGTCTTCATAATAGAAGGATGCAAACCAGGAATTTTTCTTGGTATCTTTATATACAGGCATTATCCCACCTCCTTTCTTGTTGTTTCGCCATAGATTTTTTCCTCAAAGTACTTTCTGCTTACACGTCCCGAAATAGTTATGAAACCTTTTGCAGATAGCTCCTCATTCAGCTTTCGTATCAGTTTATATGCATAAGGCTTGGATATTCCAAGTTCAGCAGCTATTTCGTCCGCTTTGATGAATAATTTGTTGTTGTTCATAACGACCTCTCCTTTTTTATTTCCGCACAGACCCTATAAAAAGTCTGTGCGGAATTATATTTACCTGATATTATAATAATATAATATACAAGTTATTTTTGTTGATTTACTCTGAGCCGGATTCTGACGAACGGAACAAGTCCGTTGATGGCAAGATATCTGATAAAGTATTCATTTTTGCTGAATACGCTTGCTTATAGCTTCGGAAACTGTTTCACCTGAGTAACCGTACTTAGAAAGAAATTCCAGTATTTCGTCAGAAATATCATCAATGCAGTTCGGAATGACATTTCTGGCTTGTTTGGAATTCTGTTCGGAAACGATATTCTTATTGCATAGCCTGCAAATAATATCTTTAGACCTGTTTCCTATGTGGAATTTATTACTCAATTTATTTGCTGACACTGTTTGCTGGGATAATGTCCACATTATAATCTCAGCAAACTCTTTGTTTAAGGTGTCATCGAGTATAACATCAGTAACAGCAAAATCACAGGGATTATCAGACTGCATTTCGGGAATAACAAACTTGTTACTCATATCATGCTTGGAGTCTTTTACACGCGAAATTGCGCTTTCAAGTTCTTCAGTTTCGGCATATGCGCCCTGAATACGCACCGGAGCCGGACAATCTGCAGAAACATACAGCATTGAACCTTTTCCCTGAAGATTTTCAGCACCTGACTGCCCGATAATCGCTTGTGATGAATAGTGATTATGACAACGAAAAGCCACACTGGCAGTAATATTGTCAGAAGCAATTTTTAGGTTCTCTTTTGTCGGGTCCTGTGTTCCGATTACAACATGTATCTTTGCATGACGTCCGCGTCTGAGAAGATTAGCCATAGCGTTTGAAAACTTCTGAAAAAGTTTCTTATCAATATTGCTTAATAATGAAGCAATCTCATCTATAACTAAAATTATTGCAGGAAGTTCATCCCGTTCATTAGATGTCAATTTTATTCTTCGTTCCATTTCCTTAACTATCTCTCCGGCAACATAGACGCCTGTGATTTCATCCTTTACAATAGGATGTGACAAATGTTGAATCCCCTCAAATATGTCAAGGTCATTGGCTCCGATGTCCAGAATGACTATATTTACATTCTGTGATGGATTTTTCCATATTGCACTTAGTATTAAATTCTTCAAAGCAACACTTTTTCCCATACCTGTTGCTCCACCGTAGAGAATATGCGGCAATTCAGCAAGATCCGCCAGAAAAGGTTTGTGAACTATATCATAACCTAATACAACAGGAATCTGCATTTCAGTTTCTCTGAAAGCCTGTGACTCTAATATCGGCATCAGACTGTTATCACCATTCGGATAAAGCGACATCAGCAGATACCTTTGCTCTTCAATTTGCCAAAGCTCAAATACACTACACTGCAGGCAGGCTTTTATATCTTCCATACAACCATTTACATGCTTAACCTTTGTTCCGGATTTGAGCCTTATTTTAAAAACAATAAATTCACTGTTTCCTGACGGAATTGTTCCACACGGATTAACTTTCACAAAAACCTTGTGACATTCAAACTCATATTCAAGTAATTCAGCTAACTTCTTGATGTTCATCAATATATCCTCCTTGAAAAGCGTTGCTTCGTTCGTTCAATGCAGAGAGCGTGTGTATTTATTGTGTAAATCGCTAAATAATACACATACCATACACACATTCAAACGAACGAATGAAGGAACGAACGAATAACCCTTAAACCAGAGTATGATACTACTGCCATACTCTGCTGTTTTACTTAATTGATGTCTTCATAAGGAACGTCAATAAACGGCTTATTTTCAACTTGTCTTCGAATGCTGCCATGAGAGTTCTGATTGTTCTGATAGTTCTGAGATATGAAATCCAGAACAATCATCTTCATGAAGTTATCCAGATTCTCAGCTGTTAAGCCGCACTCACTCTCTTTATACTTTTTACGGTATTTTTTTTCGAGCTTTTTCTCAACACTTTTCCTGAGCTTCTTCATACGCTTTTTTTCAAGCTTTTTCAGCTTCTTTTTTCTTTTCTTCTTTGCCTTCTTATGTTTTTTGCACTCCTTGTACTCACGGAACAGAGTTTTTTCAATCTCTTCGCCTAAAAAATCAGTATTGCTGGAATATACATCTCTTGACATAGTCTTGTCCTCCTGTTTTTTCATGTTAAGCTTGACTTCTCATATGAGCTTCTGCTTCCGTCAGTTAGTTTTCCTTTATAAGCTTCAGAAAAACTGTCAACTGAGTAATGCTCAGGAAGCTCCCGTATTCCGTTCGTTTCAAAGTCTTTCGGACCGTAATAGTGTCCGTTCTTCTTGCAGCAGCCTTTCGGCTGAATTACTGGTGTTACCATTTTTTCAAACTCCTTTTTAATATTTGAAAAACTACTTTTCAAGTGCGCACATAAAAAGTTTGTTTGACATGAGTCCATTATATCATGCATAATAATGGAATGTAAATAGATTTTAACCATTCAATGTTCTACGAATTTAAGGCAACACAGCACAATTAGCAGCTGACGCTTTTGCCGCACATCTGCTTGCGGATTTTCCGTCTTATTACACAAAATCTCTTAACATACGCCAGTGTGCCTGCAAATTTTTATGCGATCTGACAAGAAATCTGACTGCGCATCTGTATAGCAATAATTATGCGGTATTACCTTAAATGAAAAAAGGGGATGTAATATCTGTGAACTTTCGAAAAACGTTGTAATTAAGTTGTTCATCAGATAAGAAACAGCTGCAAGTTTGTACCCTACAAGGACAGAAAAGCAGTGTGCGCAGACCTTAAGAAAATCCTACGGCTCAGTAAACCTTGATGATGCTGAATACGCCAAAGAAGAGTTCAGTGAGAAGTGAGACAAGAAATATCCGAACATCATAAAATCCTGGGACAAAAGCTGGATGAAACTGACAACATTTTTCGAATATCCACAGGATATGCGTAAGATAATATATACAACAAATGCAGTTGAAAGTTTCCACAGAAAGGAAAGAAAACTCACGAAATCAAAGTCAATTTTTCCGACAGATAATTTCATTCGCAAGGTCAATTATATGAGCGTGAAGGAAGTTTCAAAGAAATGGACTGTGCCAGTTAGAGACTGGGGTCTTGCGTACTCGCAGTTTGTGATTTTCTTTGAGAATAGTTTAGCAGCCTGGCGGCTGTTGAGGACGCTGACCTCAAACTCCCGAGGTTTATCCGCTTGAAAGATACCGTCGTGCAGATGAGATGTCAGACATATCGGCAGATTGCATAAATAGCTCGCAGGCATACTGACGTATGTCAAGATTTTTTTTGATACGACGAAAAATCTGACTGCGCATTGGTACGACAATAATTATGCGGTATTGCCTTAATTTACGATATTTTCAGAACTACTGTTACATCCAGACCATAAGCTGGCTAAGCAACAAAGAGAAATGGAAAGGAATAAAAAGCATAGGTATGGTCATACGCACCCATAATGGAGTTACTGAAAGAAGATACTACATATCAAGCCTTAATCCTGATATTAAAACTTTTTCACGTGCTGTAAGGGGGCACTGGTCAGTAGAGTCTATGCACTGTCAGCTTGATGTTACATTCAAAGAAGATAAGAATCATACAATTGATAAAATTGCTGCTGAAAATCAGAATATTATTCGAAAATGGTGTCTTACAGCACTAAAACAGGCAGTTTTTATGAATGGAAAAGTAAAATCAATGAGACAGAAACGCATGGTTGTATCTTTTAGTCCCATTAAATACCTTGATTATGTACTTTCTCTTTAATAAGTTACAAAACGATTACAAAAGCTCTTCTGCTGGAACGGATAGGTATTCATGCGTATGGTCTGCTGTTACATCTTTAAATGCTTGCAAAAATTAAAAGCGTATGATATAATTAGATTGAATAAACACAGTATACCAGAAAGGCGGCGGTATCGTGGCTCGTAATATAGTTAAGATGAAACTGGATATAATATTCAAGGCAATCTTTGCAAAAGAGGAAAATGAAGACTTGCTTCATTCTTTCCTTTCAAGTGTGCTGGAAATCCCATATGATTCAATTAAAAAGATAATCGTACAAAATTCTGAGATACTTCCCGAAACAATTACAGGCAAATTCAGCAGGCTTGATTTAAAATTACAGGTAGACGACAAGCTTGTCAATGTTGAATTACAGGTAAAGAACGAATCTGATTTCAAAGACAGAGCATTGTTCTACTGGTCTAAAATGTATAGCGGCGAACTTAAAAGCGGTGATGAATACGGAGATTTAAAGCAAAGTATCTCAATTAACATTATAAACTTTAATATGTTCGACTGTCCTGAATACCACTCTTTGTTCAAAGTTATGGAAGCAACCCGTCATGAGGTTTTATCTGAAAAGTGTGCAATACACTTCTTTGAACTAAAAAAGGTTAATAAAAAAGTAAACAAAGATAACCGTATGGAGCTGTGGCTGCAGCTTATTAATGCCGAAAGTGAGGAGGAGCTGGATATGCTGAAAGAAACAAATGTATCTGAAATTCAGAAAGCAGTAATGATAATTCACAAAATGAGCGATGACGAAAAAATCCAGGAAGCTGCCAGATTAAGAGAAAAAGCTCTCCATGATGAGGCTACCGCTTTAGGTCATGCAAGACGTGAAGGTATTGCTGAAGGTGAACAAATTGGGCTTCAAAAAGGCAGAGCCGAAGGTAAAGCTGAAGGTATTGCTGAAGAACGAGCAAAACTTGAAGCAAATCTAAGAACATTAGGGTTGTCAGAAGATATGATAAAAAAAGCTCTCAATAAAGACTAAAATGACGGGTACGGTAAATTATGTCGTACCCGTTTGCCGGTAGAACCTTTAATAATTGTCGAAAACCCTAAATCATATCCCGGTTTTATCTTTTTCAGCAAAGGATTTGTGTATGGTACAAGGGCTGCAATAAACAAGGCTGATGTGGGTCCACCCAGACTAAGAAAATCATTTGTAATGCCCATGATAGGTTTTTTCTCATATATTCTCTTTGATGGGAATTCACCTTCCACAATATATTTCCCGGGATTGTGTTCAGTGATTATCTGGTCACCTATAACATACTGCAAACCGTCAGGAGTTTCATTGTAACCCTGATTCAGCAGAATCTTTTGCACTGGCTTCATATTAAAAATCGTTCTGTTAAGACAGTCAATTACGAAAAGCTCCTTTTCATTTTTGGCTTCCTTTAGCAGTCTGAAATTATCTGGTATATGCCTGCTTATTTTTTTAGGATTCAGATCTTCAATTGGAATTTCATACCTGAATATTCTGTTTCCAACATTAAACTGACACTTTATGCAGGCTTTCTCTTTTCCTGTCTCAGAAAGTCCGACAACTGAGTAATACGCAAGAAGCTCCAGTGTTCCGTTCGTTTCAAAGCCTTTCGGACCGTAATAGTGTCCGTTCTTCTCGCAGCAGCTTTCCGGCAGAATTACTGGTGTTACCATTTTTTCAAACTCCTTTTTAATATTTGAAAAACTACTTTTCAAGTGCGCACATAAAAAGTTTGTTTGACATGAGTCCATTATATCATGTATAATATGGATAGTAAATAGATTTTAACCATTCAATGTTCTACGAATTGAAATGAAAAAAGGGGTGTAATTTCGATGAACTTTCGAAAAACATATTTAAGTCATACTGTAACACTTACAGACGATTATGTAATCCGGAAATGCAAAAATATAACAATTACAGTTGAAAATGCAATCTGTAAATGCACAAATAAAAATGACGATACTGATATGATTATAAATATGCTTTTGTCTGATTATCAGACTCATCTGAATAAAGCGGAAAACATTGTAAAGCAGTATCTTCTTATGAATAAATCTGAAATAAACGATGATGCCATCAAATGTTTTATCCAGAGTTTCTACAATGAGCTGGATTCCATACACGATTACTTTTCAATGGATTTTATGAATAAATATTCAATACAGTATTCAGCAAACAACGGTGCTGAAGAGGCTGGAGAGGCAACCATTTATTCTCCCAAACGATTAATTCTGATAAAACAGCTTATATATCAGCTGGCAGAGCAATGTATAGCCCAGAATAAATGTAACGCTGAACAATGTATGCCTGAAATAGAAACATATCTCTGTCCTGCCATTGATAAAATATTTCCGAAATTGGATATACCGTTTACTTGTGTATATATTGACAGTATAATCGCTGAATTTGAAAAAGCACTGAAGGATTACTATGAAATGCCTCTTTCTTCTATAGAAGAAGCTCTGAACAATCTGAAATACATAGCATATCTGCTTGATGTATCAATTCCCACTCCCAAAAAGATAAATGAAGAATACCTTAAAAATGAATTTATTTACGGGCATCGGATAAAATCACTGAACCAAAAGGAAATATTTACGGTTGATAAAATCAGAGGTACGGCACTGTTATATAAAGACATTTCTCCTGTATTTAATGGTGCTGACAATGACAGCAACCTGCTGATTTCTTTAAAAACAAATCTCAGAAAAAATGATTACAGCTTACCCAAAAGCATATTCTCTCATGATTATAATCTGCCTTTCTGCGAAAGGCACCAATGTGGTTATGAAAAAGGTGCTTTCGCTAAAAAAATATATATGATATAATGTAGTTGAGTGAAACGGTCAACTACAGAAACCGTGGAGGTGAGTGG
>CAMCMW010000051.1 GCA_945876155.1 uncultured Ruminococcus sp.
TACAATGAAGTACTTTATCCACCCTCCGCCGTTTTTACAGACAAGGTTTACCAGAGTCGGCATAAGCAGAAGGACTGTACTGATTATGTAAGAAACGACCATTACGCTGACCTTGACGTCAAATATACCCACAACGTCCAGGATGAGTATCGCTATGTATATTACAGCAGTAATCATCATTACCTTTGCAGCGGCTTTGTTTGCACTGCGTTCGTTTTCTTTGATAAGTTCCATAAATCCCCTCTTTCTCCGGACAAGAATATCCGGCAGCATTTTCTGAATATATTATTATTATAATAAACAAATTAGAATATGTCAAGTAATTTTATAAAAAATCCGTGACCGGATAGGACAGTCCGTGACCGGACGGGACAAATCGTTGATAGCTTTACTGAATTGCTTTCTATATGGCTCGACCGGCAGTGTTTGAAAAATCAATTGTAGGGGCGACCATTGGTCGCCAGTGTTAAAATTACGTGTTCCGTTTTGTGTTCCAATTATGTATTGTTGTTTAATCGGGCGACCAATGGTCGCCCCTACAAAGTAAATGGTCGTGCCATAAACAAACCAATACCGTAAAATGAACAACGAATTGTCCTCCCGGGTCACCGGGTTGACATTTTTCACATATTGTGGTACAATTATGTTGATAATTTTGTAAGGAGAGGGATATTTTATGAAACCATTGAAACACAGTCTGAAAACAGCTTTAATGCTGACGGCAATGTTTATTATGTGTATGCTCCCAATCGCAGGGTGCATAGGCATTTCTGAAGTATCAGCAGCGTCGGTGGACTACCCTGCTGTGCTTATGAACATTGCGGTTAAGGACAATTCAAAAGTACTGGCAGAAAGCGGAACTTCTGACGGCTCGTCAGTTACCGCCAAAGCCTCCGGCAGCGACCTTTCACAGTCCTGGCGCTTTGACAGAGTGGGACTGGATTCCAAGGGTACATTCTTCAAGCTGGTCAACGCTCAGTCGGGCAGACTTCTGACCCCCAAAAACTACAATGTTTCTGCCGGGGCAGAGGTTATCATGTACGGCAGTGAGTCGGCAGAATCCCAGCACTGGTACGTAATTCCTGTTAAAACTGACAGGCTCGGAAACAATCTTTACTACAAGATAGTCAACTACTCCGACACTTCTCTTGCCCTTACCCAGGGTGCGTCCGGCATGACCCTTGCGTCCTATACCGGTGCTGACACCCAGCTGTGGCTGCTTAATGCGGACGGTCTCCAGGGCTTTGCAGGATACTGCTCCAATGACAACACAGGCAGTATCAAAGCGGCAGACATAGGCGGTCTTTTCGGAGAAGTGGTTGAAGTATCCACATTTGCCGACCTGAAAAAGTACGCTGAATCGGATACGCCGTACACCATTGTTGTGACTTCCAATATCAAAGTAACTGCCCTTGAAAAGGATTCATCGGGAAGATACTACTGCCCCGCCGGCAGAATTTACGTCCGTGACAACAAGACTATCATCGGAAGTTACTCCGCCCACACGCTTTTCAATGTTCAGTTCTGTACGGCGACTTCAAAGGGCGTCGGCAACAACATAATCATAAAGAATTTCGATTTGCAGCACGATTCTGAATCAAACGGCAACGATTCAATCGTGGTATACTTCGGCTCTGGTCAGAATCTCTGGGTTGACCACTGCACTTTCACCGGACACTCAGATTACAACACAGCCTCCACCGGTCTTGAGGACTGGGACAAGTTCCTCGCCTGCTGCTATGACGCAGATTACTGTACTGTTTCAGACAGCTCCTTTGGTCTGCATGAGTACGGTCTGATTCTGGGCTATCCGGCAGACGACGAAAAATCCTACAACAACTACAACAACTTCCCCCGTATGTCACTGATGGGAAACCGTTTTAACAAGACTCTCACAAGAGGCCCCGGACTTATGCGCTACGGCTATTTCCACTCCCTCAACAACTATGTGGACACTTTCAGCATGGCGTACACAGTACACACAGCCTCAAAAATCTTTGCTGAAAACTGCTACTACGCAAACGGCGGAAACGTTATCTGCGACTGGAACACAGTAACCTATCCCGGTTCATACGCTGAAACAGGCTCAAAGTCTGAAAACTGCAAGCGTACCACTATCGAGGGCAACGCACAGAACTGTACATGGCGTCCGACCTCAAACTACAGCTATGTTACTCTCACCGCTGACAATGCAAAAACCTACTGCTCAGCAAACAGCGGCTGTCAGTCCTCAAAAAATGACATGATGTACCTGCGCTTTTCAAGTAAGGGCGTACCCAGTGCCGGATATACCGAACTGCCAAGCGGTCCGGTGGCGGCAAGTTTCAATGAGGGTGCGGCTTACCGTATCAAGAACGTAAACTCCGGTCTGTATATGCAGGTCGAAGGTGCGGCGGCTAAAAACGGTGCAAACGTTCAGCAGTGGGGTACTGACGGCTCGTCCGTTCACGATATATGGAAGTTCTACAGCGCCGGAAACGGTTACTATTATATCGCCTCTGCGGTGGGTGACGGCGGAACTTACGTCCTTGACGTTGCAGGAAAGAAGACTGACAACGGTACAAATGTTGACATCTACCAGTACAACGGCGGAACAAATCAGCAGTTTATGCTCACTGCCAACAGTGACGGCAGTTACAAGATAAGAACCGCTGTTACCGGCGAAAATTCAGCAGTTGAGGTAACAGACGGCTCAACTACAGCCGGCGCAAACATTCAGCAGTGGGAGATAAACGGTGCAAACTGCCAGGACTGGATTTTAGAACCTGTTACAGACCCAGGCTGTGCTATGGACACAAGTCTGATATACACTTTTGAAAATGTAAATTCCGGACTGGTCATGGATATTGTCAACGCTGAAATGGCTGATAATACCAATGTTCAGCAGTACTCCTCAAACGGACTGAACTGCCAGAAATGGATACTCAAAGAGTTCGGTTCGGGTAACTACTACTGGATTCGCTCACAGCAGGACAACGGCTATGCACTGAAAGCTGAGGGAAGCGGAAACGGCAGTAACATAGATATCGTGGCGTACTCCTCCAAGGACAGCGCACAGCTTTTCCGGTTCACCAAAAACCTCGACGGCTCTTACAGTATTTTAAGTCACGCCTCCGGTGACAACTGCCTGGTTGAAGTGGCTTACGCATCAACGGATAAGGGTGCAAACGTTCAGCAGTGGGAATCAACAAACAGCACTTGTCAGAAATGGAATCTCCAGACTGAAAAGATAACCACCCCGGTTACTACAACGGTAACAACTACGACTACAACTACAGTAACCACTACTACAGTTCCAACAACCACAGAACCAGTCACAACACCAGTTTCCGGAGATGTGAACAGTGACGGAGCGTTTAATACAGCAGATTTAGTAATGCTCCAGAAATGGCTTATCTGTGCAGGCGACCTGACAGACTGGAAGTCCGCTGACTTTAACAACGACGGAATTATCAATGTTTATGACCTTGCGCTGATGAGGCGTGAGCTTTTGAAAACAGTATAAAAGGCGTTCAGCCCGTTCAGGAGTTTTCCACTTCTGTCGGGCTGTTCTTATATATTTATTCCTGATATATTTTTATCGGCACAGGCTTTGTAATTTCCATACTTTCCGGCGTGACGGAGCATTCATACGCCAGAATTTTTACACCGTTCCTGTCCGCATAACGCAGTGCCTCTCCAAAAGCGGAATGCCTTTCGTCGTTGGGAGTAAAAAACCTCATTCCCGACATCTGAATCACAAACAGTGTATACGCATGAAACCCCTCTCCCCTTGCTTTCACCAGTTCATGCAGATGCTTTATTCCCCTTTCTGTAGGAGCGTCAGGGAACGAGGCAACACCATTGTTTTCCAGGGTAACACCTTTTACTTCAACAAAGCCCTCCTCACCGTTTACGTCCTTAACATAAAAATCAATCCGTGAATCACCGTATACCTTTTCAGATTTTACCAGGGACAGCTCCGCCATGTCCGGCAAATGCAGCGTCCCCTTTTCCAGTGACTCCTTTACCGCCTTGTTGGGTGCCTGCGAGTCCATGTTTATGAGCAGTTCACCCTTTTTTACTGCAACAATGTCATAAAGCAGTTTGCGTTTGGTCTGCCTGCCGGTAAAGTCCTCAAGGTATATCTCAGCACCAGGCACAAGCAGTTCCCTGCACCTTCCGGTATTCTTGACATGAACGGATATTTCCTGACCGTCCAGCTCTGCCAGTGCAACAAAACGGTTAGGGCGGGAAATAAACTTTGCCCCCACAACTTTTTCGTATCTCATATTATCTCCATTCCGGTTTCCTGTATTTTACTCTGAAAAAACAAAGGCAGTCCGGAGAATCCTCCGACTGCCGTTTTGTATAATCAATAGTTTTCTTTTCTGACTTCAAAAAAGCTCTGAGGGTGCTTGCAAACCGGACAAACCTCCGGAGCAGCAGTGCCGACAACAAGGTGTCCGCAGTTACGGCATTCCCACATCACTACGCCGCTTTTTTCAAACACGGCTTTTGTCTCAACGTTTTTAAGCAGCGCACGGTATCTTTCCTCATGAGCCTTTTCAATGGCAGCAACACCTCTGAACTGTTCAGCAAGCTCATGGAAACCTTCCTCGTCAGCCTCTTTTGCGAATTTGTCGTACATATCAGTCCACTCGTAGTTTTCGCCCTCAGCAGCGTGAAGAAGATTCTCAGCTGTATCACCCAGCTCGCCCAGTGCCTTGAACCAAAGTTTTGCGTGTTCTTTTTCGTTTTCCGCTGTCTGTAAGAAAAGTGCGGCAATCTGCTCGTATCCGGCTTTCTTTGCAACGGACGCAAAGTATGTATACTTGTTCCTTGCCTGGGATTCACCGGAAAATGCCTCCATGAGATTCTTTTCAGTCTTTGTGCCGGCATAAGGATTCTTAGCAGGCGCATCATCAATCTTTACAAATTTTGAGGCAGGCTGTTTGCACTTAGGACAACTGAAATCGTCAGTCACAGCCCCTTCGTGGATATACCCGCATACACTGCATTTCCATTTTTCCATTTTTACCATTCTCCTTTTTCAGTAGATTATAAATTTATCGCTGTTTAAATTATAATACAAATTTTGCGTTTTGTCAATGTTTTTTTTGTTTATTTGTAATAAAAATCGTACTCACCAACAATAATATATATTATCAGCAACAAAAAACTCCTCCCGGGATAAAACCAGGAGGAGTATTATTTATACGTCAGATGCAGTTTTCAGCTTACTTCATAGCCTCTTCAACCGCAACCGCACAAGCCACAGTAGCACCAACCATCGGGTTGTTGCCCATGTTATGTCACTAAAATCAAGCCTTTCAATATGGTACGATTAATCCCGATTTTGCCCGTATTACGGGACTTTCCGGGAGTTTTGCAGATTGTTCTTTTTTAATGTTTTTCAATTTGTTTTAATATTGTCTTTGATGAAATGTGGTTATTTTGTGGAATTTTTTATTCTTAATTCACCGGTTATCTTTTCGATTTTACAGGTGTGTTTTTTATAATCGGTATCAGGGTCAGTTGTATAATTAATGCCAACAAGAATTATTTCACCGCTGTAAGCTGACAGCTTTTCAGTATACTGCCTGTTCCTGATTTGTTCAAGTGCAATACTTGCATCCTGCTCCCTTTTAAGTTCAACAACTATTGCAGGAACATTTTCATTGGGTCTTGGCAGGAATGCAATGTCTGCATATCCTTTACCTGTCGGAAGTTCCCTTATTATTTCGTACTGATTTCTTGCGGTATAAAACGCAAGCGTCACAACACAGGCAAGTGCATTTTCGTCATTATACTTAATAATCGAAGTGTTTTCCTGATGGGTCTGCTCGACAATTCTTGCAACTGTTTCCTCATCACCTGAAAGTGCCGCTTTCAGGCATTCTTCTGACTGGTTTATTGCATTAATAACACGCTCCCAGCCTCCGTCTTTTATACTTCTGACAAACTCCTGCTGAACTTCCATATTCGGAATCCAACAGCTTTTTGTGTCAAAGTCATAAGTCAGATAGCCGAGATGAATGAGAAGCGTAAGAACATCATCTGCATAGTGAAAGCTTGACATATCGTTCTGGAATGTACCCGTATCAAGAACAATTCGTTCCCCGGCAATCATTTTTTCGATTTTCTCTTTAAGTCCATCGAAATTGAGGTTTACAGGCGTCTTTAATGCGTTGTAGGTTTCGGTCTGAGACCAGTAATCTGTTAATCTTTTTCTTCGACACGCCTCAGTAACCGAGCGTGGGTTATATATTGCAATTCCGTCAACATTATAACCGTTGTACCATTTTTTAGCCTCGTTTATATCTATATTATACTTCCTGCAAAGATCTTCTGTTTCTTCCTCTGTAAATCCTGTGAACTCAGAAAACGGATAAGCGCCTTCCATTGAGTATTCAATAAACATATTAAGTGCCGAATGAACACCGTACTTTTTTATTGGCAGAATACCTGTCATATATGCAAGTGCTACATACGGCTGACCTTTAAACAGTGCATAAAGATAGTCGAGGTATATTTTTTGTGCTGATTCATTATCTTTATAATACCTTAAAACACAATCCCACTCGTCTATTATGAATACGAATGGAATGCTTGTTCCGTAAAAAACATATTCAAGAGCAGAAATCAAATCGTCGTCTTCGTCTACAAATTCAGAAAATTCTTTTTTTACTTCCTTTAATATTCTGTGTTCCATGAGTTCAATCATTTCTTCAACGCTTTTGGTTTTTACAAGAAATTTCTGCATATCGAAACTTATGACATTGTATTTGTTCAGATACTTTTCAAAGTTTTCAGTTTCAGATATTTTATACGGTGCAAAAAGCTCTTTTGAATCACACCCACGGCTGTAATAAGCATTCAGCATATATGCAGCCATTGACTTTCCGAATCGTCTTGGTCGGCTGATGCAAACATACTTATCGCTTGAGCAGATAACTTTATTCAACTCATTAATCAGCATTGTTTTGTCTATATATATTTCTGAATTTGTTGCCTCCTGAAACAAGATGCTGTTCTGGTTTAAATAAATACCCATATTCGATACCTCCGTCCATATAATAAGTGTATCATTTTTTTGCTTTAAAATCAAGTGGTTTATGAAATGAATTTAATTTAGTTTGTAAAATCTGAAATATCAGGAAAAGATTTATAAATTGAGGTTCTGAATCTATCCAATCACCTTATCTCAGCAGCAGCCCACTTCTCATCTGTGCAAAATTATAGAAATACCAGTGCATTGCTACTAACCCTTTTCCTCAAAGCCTTCAGCACCACGCAACGGAAAATTAGAATAGAGATGAACAGTACATATATAGCTTACAAGCCTTGCTCTTCCCACAGCCTGTTCAGATTCACTTTCTATCATCCAAAGCTGAATAGTTTGCAGTAAGCTATCTGAATAGGTCATGAGCTGGAAAGAAAAGCCATTTCTTTTGATTCTTCTGTTTGCCATAACATCGCCGGAAATCTTGTTTTCAAGGAACATTCCCCATAGCTTATACACATACTCTGGTCTGTGAAAGGTCCCTATTACAGCAAGATTGTGACCCTGCAAATGATTGAAACCGTGTGAAGCACCAAGATAAACTTCACCTGTTTCTGCGTATTCCTTAAAAGTTATTATGTCGCAGTCTTTGTGTTTTTCTCTTATGTCATACAGCACCTGCGGATTTCGGTTAATACAATCTCTGCTGTAAGTCATATCATGATGAAGTATAAGCTTACCCATATTTTTCAGATGTCCGAGGTCGTCAAACCTGTTAAGCCTTTCATTAAAAATCTTTCGGTATATTGTTTCATCAGCTGTTGCGGAAAGAATATTACAATCATAACATGGAAATGACCTGGCATATAAAAAGTACACGTTATCATCATCACTTTTGCGATAAAAACAGCGTGAATAAAGTGCATAATAGATGTTTGACTCACACTTTTGGTTCATATAGCTGTTTATAACCGCCTTTTCACCTGTGTCAACAAGGTTCTTTAGTGGTTCAATAAAGCTGTAGCCATCGGTTCTTATGATTTCGGTAAGTTTTGAGTAAATGCTGCTTTGAACAGGTATTCCGCATTTCAGCTTATTCAGCAACTGTGATATCTCTTTTACGGATACTTTTTTAATCTGAATCATCTGCGGTAAAATATCTTCATCAATAATGACATTTCTTGACTCCAGATAATCCTGTTTCATGTTCAGAAGTCTTGCATGAGTGGTAATCACCAGCT